>JAOUGB010000222.1 GCA_029857875.1 Desulfobacteraceae bacterium
GGAGAATAAAACCGGAGTTAAGGTTGTTATGGGGACACATGATTACCATTAACCTATTAGGAATACATGTTAACTCGATCACAGTTTCCGATACTTGAAGCGCGTTGTGCAAACTTTTTCAAACCGCGATCGTCTATCGCTCGATCCCGGTTCGCGCTTTAACCCCCCGGTTATAATAATGTTTGATTTCTTTTACATCACTGACCAGATCGGCCATTTCTAAAAACGCTTCAGGAGCACGACGACCGGTCAAAATAAATTCGACATTTTTCGGCCGTTCGTTAAGGAGTTCGATCACTTCTTCGGTTGTAATCAAATCAAACCAGACTGCAACGTTGATTTCATCGAGAATAATGATGTCGTATTGATTAGAAAGCATCATTTCCCGCGCTCTTTTAAGGCCTTGTTGTGCCTGGTCCATATGTTTTTGCGTTATTTCTTTTCGATGAACACACTCGACATCTCCATACTGCTCGATGGTGATACAAGAGTGATCGCGTAGCGCTGTCAATTCACCATAGTGCTGGCCTTTCATGAACTGACCGATATAGGTTTTCATTCCATACCCTGCAGCTCGTATGGCCAAACCTATTGCTGCGGTTGTTTTGCCCTTGCCGTCACCGGTATAAATTTGAATGTATCCCTGTTTGTCTTTCTTTTCTTTCACGTTACACAGGTTTTATGCTGACTTTTTAGTTTTCGTGACTTCTTCGAGTGATTCATTTTCGTCCAAGCCGTCCTTCCGTTTGTCCACAAACCAAATGGGACAAGACGTACGGAATTTACATATATTTCAGGGTCACTGCATCTAAAGCATTCCTCGCACATATAGGTCGAATATTGTGAACATACATAACTGGTTTGTCTATCCGGATGATTATGGCATTTTTCCATTTCAGTAAGTTTCATTAACCGGTTTATTGAAAAGTGACGCTAAATCCTTTTTAAGAGCTGATTGGCTGCGGTCAGTGTCGGGTCCCAAGTCGGGCCGAAAGGCGGAGCATAGGCCAGATCTGTTTGGCAGTATGCTTCAACGGTCATCTGATTGTGCAAAGCGACGGCAGGAGCGTTAATCCTGTGTGCAACACCTTCTTTACCCACCATCTGGATGCCTAAAAGACGTCCGGTTTTTGTATCACCGACCATATGAACATGAATCTTTGAAGCGCCGGGATGAGCATGGGCCCGGGACCGGGTTTTGATCGTCACTTCTACAGGGTCGAAACCAAAATGTTTGGCTTCGTCCATGGTCAATCCGGTTCGTGCCACTTCTAGATCGAATACTTTAAAAACCGCTGTTCCTGCGATACCTGGAAGCTCTATCAACTTTCCGCAAACATTATCCGCAACCGCCCAACCGGCCCGGTTGGCCCTTAAGGCCAAGGGTATCCATGTTTTTTCGTTCGTGACCACATGATACGCATCACAACAGTCGCCGGCGGCATAGATGTTTTCATTGGAAGTCTGAAGTTTTTTGTTCACGGCGATAGCGTTTTTTACGCCGAGATCAAGACCTGCCTGTGCGGCCAGTTCACTGTTCGGTTTTATTCCAATGGCTGTCAGCACCATATCGGCCTCAAGTTCAAGATCCGAACACATAACCTTTAACCGTTTATTTTCAACATCGATTTTTTCAATTGTGTGCCCCAGGTATAATTTTATTTGATGGGTTTCCACTTCATTTTTGACAACATCGGCCAGTTCTTTTTCCATCCACGGCAGAAACACCGGTCGGGGTTTGACCATATCGACGTCTATGGATCGGGCCCTGAGGGCCTCACACATTTCAAGGGCGATATAACCCATACCGATGATAACGACTTTTTTGACATGATTGGATTTAATATATGCTTTTATTTTTCTCCCGTCATCCAGACTTTTTAGGGCCATCACCCCCGGAAGATCAAAACCCTTAAGATCCGGAATGATCGGAGAGCCTCCGGTTGCAATCAGTAAGTTATCATAGGAAACGTCAAAGGCTTTGCCGTGCAAAGATGTTCCGGAAACAGTCCTGCCGACCGGATCAATGGATTCAACACAATGCCCGGTTAACAGATTGATGTCTTGTTTTTCCCTGAATACATGGGCCTGTCGAACCACAAGGTCCTCGATTTCTCTTTCCGGATCCGCAATATTATACGGCATACCGCAAGCGCTGTAGGAAACATCCATGGTTTTTTCCAGCACCGTAATGTCGAGATCGGGATTATTTCGCTTTGCCCTGCTGGCAGCACTCATACCGGCTGCATCACCGCCGATAATTACAAACTTCATAAAACCCTCTTAATTGGAAATGGTTGCTTCGAATTGACATTGATAATTACGTTTATTTTAATTATCAAGATAGCAATTATCCAACACTCTATTCAACCATTTATTTTTTTACCATTGACCTTCAACATTTGCCTTCTCGGCAAAAGATACTTTTCCTTCATTAAATGCCTTTACGGCATCTTCAACGGTGCCTTCAATATCGTTGGCCACCCGTATTTTTGCAGCTTCCAGGGTCATAAACGCTTTAGGTCCGCAATAACCGGTCAAAAGAACCTCTGCACTTTTGTCACTTACCATTGAGGCTGCCTGAATACCGGCGCCTTTGAGCGCATTTGCATTTTCTTTGTTGTCCAGTACTTCAAATTCAAAGGTTTCCGTGTCCACAATGAGAATATAGGCAGCCCGTCCAAAGCGAGGATCGACCTGTGAATCAAGGTTGGTTCCCTGAGATGTAACAGCTATTTTCATTATTCCATGTCCTCTTGTTTTTTTATGTTATAAGGGTCGACGAAGATGAAATAAATACAAATTAATAATACCTGGTTACATTCCACCTTGTCCGCCGCCACAAACCTGATCATCTGAAATTATCGGCAGCTTGCCTGCGATAAGGTCTTCCACCACCGGCCTGATTTCAGGACGTGTGACATCGTGATATACATCGATGCCCACCTGTCTAAATCCCATCAGAGGACGCATACCGATACCGCCTACTATTAAGGCGTTTACATTGTACTGGCCAAGTAGATTGACAGGGACCATACATCCCCCCTGAACATGTTCCCGGTTCGGTATCGTTGAGACTTCTTTAATTTCTCCGTCTTCCACATCCACAATAGTAAACACATCGCAGTGACCAAAATGCCCAGATCTTTGACCATCAAGTCCGCCTTTATCTACAGACGGAATAGCAATTCTTCCATTTTTCATTTCAAACATCCTCCTTATCAATAAATTTTAAATTACATTTTGCTTTTAAAGCACCAGTTGGTTTTTAATATTTCGCCAAATTTCACTGATGCAACTTCGAATCTTTGAGTTTCCTACATATTCCAGGACGGTTTGTCCCTGGACCATGGATTTTGTAAAAACAGGATCAAACGGAACCCGTCCCACGATCGTCATGTTATTTTCTTTTGCCAGTTTTTCGATAGCCTCTGTTTGGTCAAAATTCAGATCGAACTTGTTGACACACACCATCCCCGGGACCTTAAAATGAGCGGCCAGTTGTGCCACTCTCTCCATATCGTGTAATCCGGAAACCGTCGGCTCGGTAACGATAAGTACGGCTGAAGTGCCACCCACAGAAGCGATAACCGGACATCCCACACCCGGTGGTCCGTCTGTGATCAGCAGGTCCAATTTGTTTTTTTCGGCGAGTTTTTTGGCCTCCTGCCGGACAATGGTCACCAGTTTGCCGGAGTTTTCTTCAGCAATACCCAATCTGGCATGGACCATTGGACCAAAACGGGTATTCGAGATAAACCACTCCCCACAGGTTTTTATGGGGAAGTCGATGGCCTCTTCCGGACAAAAATCAACACAGACACCGCAGCCCTCACATTCAATGAGATCAACTTTAAACGCTTCGCTAATGGCATCCCATCTGCACAGATCCCTGCACAAGCCACACTCGATGCATCTTTCCGTATCAATAACGGCGGTTCCCCCCCCTTGAAAATCGTGCCTTTCTTTTATATCGGGGTCCATGAGCAGATGAAGATCGGCGGCATCCACATCCGCATCACAAAGGACTTTGTTTTCAGCCAATGATGCAAAGGCCGCCATCAGGCTGGTTTTGCCGGTACCACCTTTGCCGCTTATCACCACCAACTCTTTCACAGAATTTTATCTCCCTTATCCAACTATTTTTTGAATGTCCAAATATAATTTCCTGAATCCTTCTTCCCACCCCGGCATTTCCTCAACAATAAGTTTGCCCCTTGAATATGCCTCTGCGATGCGTCGATCAAAGGGAATCTCCATCAAAATGGGCAGGTTTTCCATCTTGGCATATGTTCGAACACCATCGTCACCGATATCTGAACGATTAATGATCAGACCCCTTGGAATTTCAAGAAGTTTTACTACTTCGACAGCCAGTTTAAGGTCATGCAGGCCAAAAGGCGTCGGCTCGGTTACCATCAAGACAAAATCGGCTCCCTTCATGGCGGCGATGACGGGGCATGAAGTTCCAGGAGGTGCATCGATGATAGTGAGCTGATCAGATAGTGTATGAGATCGAACTTCTCTGATGAGAGGCGGCGACATGGCTTCACCGACTCTCAACCGTCCGTGTGCAAAAGCAAGACTATTCCTGTGGCCGATTTCAATTACACCCAATTCACGACCGGTTTCGGTGATGGCTTTTTCCGGGCAAACTTCCATACAACCACCGCAACTATGGCAAAGTTCAGGGAATGTGAGAACGGTTTCCTTAATTACAGCGATGGCTTTGAAACGACATATTTCTGCACATTTTTTGCAGAAATTACATTTTTCTTCGTCAATTTGCGGGACCGGCGTATAAACTTTTTTGTTCAGCTCAATAACAGGATTGATAAAGAGATGAGCATTGGGTTCCTCAACATCACAGTCCAAAAGTTGTACATCCGACCCTATAGAAACGGCCAGGTTGGTGGCCACCGTTGTCTTTCCCGTACCGCCTTTTCCGCTTGCAACACTGATAATCATACGATGATTTTCCTTTGAATTATGAACTTATGCTCAAAAATAAAACAACATACTTCCCTGTCAAGTAGTTTAGGTGCTTAAATGTAGTTTT
>JAOUGB010000223.1 GCA_029857875.1 Desulfobacteraceae bacterium
TCCGATCTATATGGATCTTTTTTCTTCAGCTCCCAGCACCTATCTGAAGGAGAAAGCCCAGGACATCGAAGATCTGGCCCGGCGTCTGCTCAACAACCTTTGCAAAGAAACATCGGAAGACACGGATCATGCCGAAGGTCGGATTGTTATCGCCCGGCAACTCCTCCCATCCGATTTGCTTAAATTGGCATCTGAAGATGTTAAGGGAATTGTTTTGGTCAGTGGCGGGGTGACGTCTCACGTTGCCATCATTGCCCGGTCTTTGAAACTTCCCATGGTGATTGCAGAGCGCAGCGATTTGCTGGAGCTTCCGGATGGTACGCCTATGCTTCTGGATGCGGATATCGGCAGCATTCACACCAGACCATCTGAAACAATTATCCAGCGCTTTGAAATTCGCAACCAGACACAAAAGGCTGAAGATAAGGCCACCCGTCCCATACTTGCCCAAACAAGAACCCGCGACGGCGAGTCGGTTAAACTGCTGGCCAATATTAATCTGCTCAGTGAAATTAAACTGGCCAAAGACCTCAACGTCGAGGGAATCGGTCTGTACCGAACCGAATTCCCCTTTTTAGTGCGGTCCAACCTTCCCTCCGAGGAGGAGCAGTATTTGGTCTACAAACGGCTGTGCGATGAAATGGGCGACCGGGAAGTCACCATCCGCACGCTGGATATCGGCGGCGAAAAATTACTACCGTATATGGAAGGCACAAAAGAGGCCAATCCCGAACTGGGTCTCAGGTCGATCCGCTTTTCACTGTACTACCGGAAAGTATTTCTCCAACAGCTCAGAGCGATCTTAAGGGCCGGTGCCGGTGTCGGTGCCGGTAAATTAAAAATCGTATTTCCCATGATTTCCGCCATTGATGAGTTTCGCCAGGCCCGTCACGCATTAGAAGAAGCCATGGTTGATCTGACGAGGCAGAATCTTCCCTTTCATCCCGCACCCGCCCTTGGAGCAATGATCGAACTGCCGGCGGTATTGGACATTATCCATGAATTGGCCAAAGAAGCGGATTTTTTTTCCATCGGGACCAACGACCTTATTCAATACATGCTGGCGGTGGATAGAACCAATGAAAGGGTGGCTGCCTATTATCAACCCTATCACCCCTCCGTTCTCAGATCCCTGCACCGCATCATTCAGGCAGCCGTCAAGGCTGAAATTGAGGTGACGGTATGCGGTGAAATGGGGCATGAACCCGAATTTATCCCCTTTTTTATCGGAGCGGGGCTCAGAACCTTTAGTGTTGATCCGCATTTCTTGCGCTCTGTTCAGGAAACGATCGTCGATCTCAACGTAAGCGATGCATCTGATTATGCCCGGGCTCTGCTGGCCGAACCAACATTGGCAGGGACCCAAAAATTGTTAAAGTCCAAAACCGAGCGGCATAACCGCGTTTCATAACATCGTTGCACGATGTTATTTTAAAGCACTGATCAAGCTTTGCCCCCAATTTCCGCACATACGACATTTGTTTTTGATGCGCTTTGCTGAAAATCCAACTGATGTATCGCTTTGATCGATTTCTAAAAATTCATCTCTAAGCGACCGATGTGACAGAAAAAGATACAGGCGCTTTTCAAAGTCTGCATTGCGGTATTCTTCTATAATGCTTTTATAATCTCTCATCTTTTTTCTCCTTAAGCTGAGCGTTTCAAATTTTAAAATGAGACCAAATGGGTTTTGATTTTAATGAATTATATTGATTTATATTTTTAAAATTAAAAACCTTTTAGGCTTGTCGATCTTACCGCATCTACTGCGTCAGATGCCGTCCCGCATAGTTAACTATAGCGGAGCGACATCTTTCTTGTACCTGCGGCAACCTTGACAATCGCTCAAATTAGGTTCTCCTTTGGGAAAAGGTTTACCCCTAATTAAGCGAAAGTCGAGGATGCTCTATTTTGTTTAGGATTAATTAGGGTTTACGTTTTTCATCAACTGCTCATCACGCTGGGGGTGCCCGTTAAAAATATACGCTGTGATGACATCTACAACGGCTTTGTCTCTCAAGATTCGCTTGTGTCCCAAACCTTCGGTGGTGTGCAGGTAAACATTATCTGTTTTATCTGAGAGTATCTTTGAATCCGTATAAGGAATTGTTCGGTCATCCTTGTCGTGAACAATAAGCATCTTTGTGGAGATTGTTTTTGCAAGCACATAAGGGTTGTCTTGATGCACATCGTACCCGTAGTATTCTTCCATCCCGGCAACCAGGTTCTGATATACAATTTCGGGTACGCCGTGATGATTGAAAGAATTGAACAAAATTTCTTTGAGTTTGAGCGCCGGAGCAATAAGGACGGCATCAATAGAAGGTTTTTCTTTTGAAATGCAATTAATCACCGCGGATGCACCGATAGAATAAGCGATAATACCCTGAATATTGAAGTCATGGGACGGATCCAAAAAAGATCTTACCGTATCAGAGAGTTCAAAGTAGTTGGTGACGTGTCCTTCTGATTCTCCATGCGCAGGAGCATCATACGTAATGACCGAGTATCCGGCGTTTATAAGTGGCTTAAAAAAATAGGCGAAATTTACGCCGCGACCGTTCCACCCATGAACAAAGAGAATACCGGGTCCGTTTCCCCATTTCCAGCATCGAATTTTTTTGTCATGAACATGAATATGAAACGACGTGCCATTTTCAAGAAATTGTCTTTCCAAAGGTGTGAGGGCATAGGACATGGGTTTAAAAAACCCTTTGAGTATTATGTTTTTCGTCGCATTGGGTGCAAGATGCCATAATGCTGTCAGCAAAAGATGCGTTCCTCTTTGCCTGGCCTTAATATAACGAACGTTCGTGCTTAGCGATTTCATTTTAACAATCTTTTTTGCCATATTACCCCCCTATTATTTGTAACTATCTAATAACCGAACCAGCGCGGTTTCCTGACGTTTTTTAATTTCAGCGTCGTCAAGCAAATTATAATAAAGATGAAAGCCGAGCAGAAGAGAATAGAGATCAAAGGCAAACTGGTCATCATCAATGTCTTGTCTGAAATCACCCACCTGAACCGCCGATTGGGCGATGCGTTTAAGGCAATCGATCCATTCTTTCTGCTGATGCAGCAGAACATCCCTGACCTTTCCGGGACGGTCACTAAAATCCGCACTGGCAGAAACAAAAATGCAGCCCCCTGTCAATTCAGAAGTCCATTGAATCCAGTTGTCGACCAAAGCCCTGATTCTTGGGATACCGGCTTTGGTTTTCAGTGCCGGAATGATGACACCTTCTGAAAAAAGATGAGCCGCGAAATGGAGTATTTCGATCTGAAGATTCTCCTTGGACTGGAAATGAGCAAACAGCCCGCTTTTGGACATATTCGTTGTCTTGGCAAGGTTTCCGATGGTCACGCACTCAAGACCCAATTGGCTTGCCATATCCAGACCGGCTTCCAGTACATTAAGTTTTGTATCCTCTCCTTTTGCCATGCCGACAGAATAGTACGATCGTTCGTTCTTGTCAAGTAAAAAATACTATCCCGTATATTTTCTTTCCAATTTGATATGGATTCTCATTCTTACTTTATACTAAAAAAGTTACGTTTGTATTTATATCAGGGGTCGGGGTGTTTTTATTTGTCAAATCGCTCCATGGATAATGTTTTTTTAAAAACCGTGTAATCACGCCAGAGGCGGACAAGCCTCATGGTTAAAGGATCGTAAAGAAAGAACAGATATCAATATAAAAACAATGGGTTCAACTTAGAATATACACTTCCTTACTGTTGAAATGTTTCGGTAAGCGTCTGTCCTTTCTAACGATCCCTAAACCACTCAAACAGTACACGCTTTTTAAAAAAACATTATCCATTCCGCTAATATTCAAAGATTTAGTAGAGAAACTCCCCGACCCCTCATTTATATATAAGTCAGATCAATATATTAACGATTCGCACAAGGGCGGGCTTTAGCTCACTTTTGGCACTTGTAACTTTTTCTGTTTTAATATCAAAATTGACTTTAGCCGACTAAATCTATAATATATCGGCCAGTAAACGTGAGGGAGGCTGGATCAATGAAGCATGGACGCAATGCTCCCTGCCCGTGTGGTAGCGGCAAAAAATACAAAAAGTGTTGTCTGGACGCAACTCCCGAGCCGGTGGACCTACTTTACAGGCGGCTCAGTGAAGCCCACGATCGACTGATAGATCGGCTGATGAATTACGCTGTCGAACTCTTTGAAGAGACGGCTGTGGCAGTGGCCATGGCTGAATTTTCGGTCTGGCCCGATGAGGTACCGGAGGAAGACTTCATCGAGCATCACCAGCAGCTTTTCTGGCCCTGGTTTTTCTTTAACTGGATTAACGATCCCGAAGATACACCGCTTGATCTGAATTGGCCGGTCGACCAAACCATTGCGGAGTGTTATGCTGCCTCGCAAAAAGACCAGCTCGATTCCATGGAGCGGAAGCTGATCAAGGCCCATTCCCGCCGACCTTTCAGTTTTTTTGAAGTGATCGATTGCCGGCCGGGCAAAGGCTTTTTGTTAAAGGATATTTTTACCGGAGAGCAGACCGACGTTTCGGAGCGGTTCGGATCGGAATCTACCCATCCGGGGAATATTCTCTTCGGTCAAGTGATCAAGATTGACCACGTGGGTATGCTGATAAGCTCCGGTCAGTTTTGGATACCACCAAGGCTAAAACCGGAGTTGATTCAATTGCGAAAATGGCTGAAACAAGGCAAGCGACGCATTACAACCGATATACTTAATGAGTATGATTGTGAGATCCGAGAAATCTATTTTGACCTTGTCGAGGCCTTGCAGCATCCTGCCGAATTATTTAATACCGACGGAGACCCGCTGGTCTTTCACACGTTATATTACGAAATCGAATCGTCCGAACTGGTCTTTGAGCGTCTCCATACCCTGTGCGGCACCGATACCGCCGACCGGTTGCGTTCCGAGGCGAAGTTGGATGCCAAGGGGCACATTCTGCGCGTGGAAATTCCGTGGTCCCGCAAAGGCCATAAAAGGAGTAAGGCGTTGGAAAATACCTTGTTGGGCCACCTGGTCATCGATGGAAATACGCTGACAGT
>JAOUGB010000224.1 GCA_029857875.1 Desulfobacteraceae bacterium
TTTGCCGATGCCCATGTGAAGCTTCGTCCGGTGGATTTTGCCACGGACGGTGTATTCGTGTGCGGGCTGGCCCATGCGCCCAAACCCATCGATGAATCCATTACACAGGCCCAGGCCGCTGTGTCACGCGCCGTGACACTTTTATCCAAAAAGACTTTATTTTCCAGCGGAATTGTTGCCGAAACAAATCCGTTTAATTGCAGTTCCTGCGGCGTGTGTGTGTCTGTATGTCCTTACTCGGCGCCGGGTTTCATCGAACAGGGGCCCTTTACCGGAAAGGCGAAGATCAATCCGGTACTTTGCAAAGGCTGCGGTCTCTGCGT
Source organism: Desulfobacteraceae bacterium (assembly GCA_029857875.1). Taxonomy (GTDB): domain Bacteria; phylum Desulfobacterota; class Desulfobacteria; order Desulfobacterales; family UBA11574; genus UBA11574. The sequence goes on from JAOUGB010000224.1 coordinate 324, forward strand.
GGCTTCCTGCCGATCCGGTGCGATCCGTCTCAAAGGCTTCGATAATGATCAGATCTTTGCGCAGATTTTTGCGTTGGATAAGGTAGGATGAAATTAGTAAATAGTGAATAGTAAATAGGAAACAGGAAATAGGGGTAGGAAATAGGTGATGTGTTGATGATAATAAGTTCCATAACAGATAACCCTGTGACCTGAATCAGGAGATGTTAATATGTCAGACTGGGAACCCAAAATCGTCAGTTTTTTATGCAACTGGTGCAGTTATGGCGCCGCAGATCTAGCGGGCGTCAGCAGAATGGAATATCCGCCCCATATCCGGGTGATTCGAATCCCCTGTACCGGTCGAATGAGTTCGAAGTTTATTCTGGCCGCCTTCAGACAGAGCGCGGACGGCGTCTGGGTGTCCGGGTGACATCCCGGAGATTGCCATTACCTGGAAGGTAATTACTATGCCCGAAGAAAATTTGCGCTGTTTAAAAACTTTATTGAATATATGGGGATTGAGCCCGGCCGCCTCCAGTTTTCCTGGATCTCCTCTGCAGAGTCGACGAAATTTGTGGAAGTGGTGAATGAGGTCACTGACGTGATCAAGGCGCTGGGACCTCTTGAAAAATTCGTAAAAACAGAAGCCAAGGTCGCTTAAGATGCTATCCTACATTGATAAAATAAAAGAAATTTCCCGTCGGCTCTTAAAAGAAGCCAAAGTGGACATGGTGATCGGATTCAGAAAAGGCACCGTGCCGATGATGAATGAACCCTGTTTTGTGAAAACAACGGAGGCTGTAGACAATCTGGTGTGGGACAGCAACTGCGGAATTAATCTTGCGAATTATCTGACCAACAGAAAGGAAAAAATCGGTATTGTTGCCAAAGGATGTGATTCTCGAAACATTGTCACCCATATTATCGAAAACAAAATCAAACGGGATCAGGTGGTGATTATCGGCGTGCCCTGCAAGGGAATGATCGACCGGCACAACATCGAAGCCATGGACGAAGCTGAAATCAAAGAAGTAATAGAGACCGATGGCACCATCCAAATCAAGGGCGACGGTTTTGAAAAAACACTGGATAAAGAAGAAGTGCTCCAACAAAACTGTGCCATTTGCGTTCACCGAAATCCGGTGATCTATGATGAGCTGGTGGCCGACGAAGTAAAAGAGCAGACCGATGTGGACCGGTATGAAGATGTCCGTCATATTGAAGCATTGTCACCCGATGAGAAATGGGATTTTTTTGAAGACCTTTTGTCGACGTGTATCCGCTGTTATGCATGTAGAAACGCCTGTCCGCTCTGCTACTGTCCCACCTGCTTTGTGGACGAATCACGACCCCAATGGGTGGGCAAAAGCCAGGATCCCACAGACATCAGGACGTTTCATTTTTTAAGAGCATACCATTGTGCCGGCCGATGTACCGATTGCGGGGCCTGTGAGCGCGCCTGTCCCATGGGAATCAAGGTTCGATTGTTGACAAAAAAACTGGAGAAAGACTGCCTGGAGCTGTTTGACTGGGAAGCGGGAATGACATTGGAGAAACGGCCGCCCTTGGATACGTACAGGCCGGATGACCCGGATAAGTTTATTAGATGACGAGTATTCAATGACCAAAAGCTTTAAGCCAGAAATAGGAAAGAGAAAAGAGGAAAGAGGATAAGGGCAAATCACGGACAAACACAAATATTTTGAAAAATAAGAAAGTAAGAAGGTGAAGAGCAAGAAGGTGGGAAGGTAAGAAGGTTGGCATGTCTTAGAGCCTCCGACCCCTGGTCGCCTCTGGCGCCGCCGAAGGCGGGTAAACTTCTGATTTTCTAACCTGCTTAACTTCCTGTTTTCCGAGACCTTCTCATCTTCTAATTACATTTGCATGCACTTGCGGTTATCTATTTTCTAATTCCTATTTTCTATTTTCTAAAAAAAAGAGACATTGTTTGGATTTTGAAATTTCGATTATTGGAATTTCAATAAGTCAATGAACTTCCAACAAAGGCATAAATGATGAAGGTTGTAAAGATTGACAAGAAAGACTGGGCCAAAGGTCTTGAACGCTTATCGAAGACCTATCAATTGTTCGGTCCGGCAATACAGGATGCGTTTTTTGTCTTCAAAGCGTTAAAAGACGGTGAACTTCCGGATTTGGATGTTCAAAACACCCGGCTTTCGCCAAGATCCGTCATATATCCGCAGTCTGAAAAAATGTTTGAATACAGCCTGGATGAAAACCAGGAGGATCATCACATTTTAAAAGAAATTGACAAAAAATATTCACCCCAAGCCATCATCGGCATCAGGCCCTGCGATGCCAAGGCGTTTTTGCTGGTCAAACGAAACTTCGATACACCGGAATTTAAGGATCCTTACTGGATCAAATCTTACGAGGCAACCACCCTTGTGGGCCATGCCTGCAATGCTCCGTGCAGCAGTTGTTTCTGCACGACCTCCGGTTGCGGTCCCTTTCATGAGAAAGGGCTGGACATACTTCTGACGGATGTCGACGATTATTATTTGGCCAAGATCATTACGGAAAAAGGAGAAAGGCTTCTGGCGGCAGCCGGCTGGGAGACTGAAGCCGATCATGCTCTAAGTGATCGGATTGAAACCATGAAGGCGGCGGCAGAGGCAAAGATAACCTCCCGGGTGTCCACGGACCAATTGAAAGATAAAAACACCACAGACCTTTTTGAAGCGTCTTTTTGGGAAGATGTGGCCTTTGCCTGCATCAACTGCGGGACCTGTACCTATGTTTGTCCAACGTGCTGGTGTTTCGATATTCAGGATGAAACCCATGGACTTTCCGGCATCCGCATGCGCAACTGGGACAGCTGCATGTATCCGCTCTTCACCCATCACGGCTCCGGCCATAACCCCAGGGATACAAAGACGCAGAGAGTCCGCCAACGGTTTATGCACAAGCTGAAATATTATGTGGACAAATATGACAATGGCATTCAATGTGTCGGTTGCGGTCGATGCGTTCGTTTCTGCCCGGTGAACATCGACATTCGAAGGGTCTGCGATTTGATGGATAGCTTTGAACTTTAGGACTGACTTCGTGGCTGAAATATCAATAACAGTTTAGTCCTTTAAAACAAGCCCGGTTTTAAACGAGCTTCAAGTGTGATTAAATTTTATTCTGAAAACTGTTTGAGTGGATTAGGGATTGTTATGAAAGAACCATCGTCGAATTACTTTAAGGCTAAAAGTTTTTGTTAAACTACAGCCCCTTATTAATGGCCCTGACTAGTTCTTTCATTACGGACCCTTATCTACGAGTTTTTTCAGAAAAAATTTAATTATACTTGAAGCGGCAACATTTTTAAAAAGTTAAAGCTTTACTAATTTTATAAGATGAATCAATTGCCAATCCTCAAAGGAGAAGTAGACGTGCAAAATCCGTATTTGCCGTATCCGGTTCGGATCGAAGAGATCATCACCGAAACCGAAGATAAAAATCTTAAAACATTCAAACTGGTGTTTTTAAACCCGGATGATGAAAATAAATTCAATTACCATGCCGGCCAGTTTGCCGAACTTTCCATTGCCGGAAAAGGAGAAATTCCCATTGGGATTGCTTCATCGCCAACGGAAAAAGGGTTTTTAATGTTTACCGTCAACAAAGTGGGTCTGGTAACATCGCATCTTCACAACATGAAACCCGGAGATATTATGGGGGTGCGCGGCCCTCTGGGTAACTGGTATCCATGGGATATCATGGAAGGAAAGAATGTTGTCATCATCGGCGGCGGTTTTGCCTTTACCACCCTTCGATCGTCCATTATATACATGCTGGATCCGGCAAATCGTCCAAAATTTGGAGAAATTCATGTAATATACGGCGCACGCACACCCGGAATGCTTCTGTACAGGGACGAACTTTCCGAATGGGAAAAACGGGATGATATTCACATGCACATTACGGTGGACGCCACCGATGATCCGGACTGGAAGTATAATGTCGGTTTTGTGCCGACCATTACCGATCAGAAAGCCCCTCCCGGAAGCGCAGACACCTATGCCATTGTCTGCGGACCTCCCATCATGATCAAATTTACCCAACCGGTGTTGGACAAACTCGACTATGCCCATGACCACATCATCATGTCACTTGAAATGCGCATGAAATGCGGTATCGGAATTTGCGGCCGATGCAATATCGGCAAAGAGTTTGTTTGCAAAGACGGTCCTGTCTTTACGCTGGATCAGTTGAATAATATGCCGAAAGAATATTAATCCAATTGAGCGATTGCCGATTTTACCGAATCTGCAGCGTTATGAGACATTTGCAGTAGCATACTACGGCTGCATGTCTCATGCCTTGCATCTCCGGCAAACTCGACAATCGCTCAATCGGATTCGTCAAAATATTTTCGATACCCAATTTCATCTTGAGATCGTGACTTTTTTAAAACATGTGTTATGTTGTGGCGTAGAAGGCATTAAATCCCGAGAAAGGAAACATCATGGCCACTGAACAAGGCATTGTCACAAAAATCGAATCCACAACAACCGCATGGGTAAAAACGACGAAAACCGATGCCTGCAAGGCTTGTGCTGCCAGAAGCTCTTGTCACAGCATGGGAGGGAGTAATGAAATGGAAGTGGAAGCGATTAATCACGCAGGGGCACAGGTGGGGCAAAAGGTGGTGCTGAGTTTTGACACATCTCCGTTGTTAAAAGCCACTTTTTTGCTTTACGTGTTTCCGATTATCGCCATGATTATCGGCGCGTTTGTC
>JAOUGB010000225.1 GCA_029857875.1 Desulfobacteraceae bacterium
AGAAATATTCCGGTAATTCGGTAGCCGTCACCCATCTTCGAAAAAACAGCGCGCCAGTTATAAAGGTTATATTCGCTATTTTCAAATTTTCTGATCCGCAATTTTCATCTATAATTAGCCCGGCTTTACAATTCAGAAGGAAATCATAAAATGAGGTAAAGCAAGTTCGAAAACGCGACCGTCCGATAATTGTGATTTTTGAAGCGTTAAAAAGGCTATTGAGCGTTCCTGTGTGACATCTACGAAAAATCTGAATATAGGTCATGGTTTATTTCCAGGATTAGAAATCCAGGCTGATCATAGTATCTTGAGACGTTATCCTCCTTGACATGAAATCCTTGTTACAATAATCTCTATATATTCAATGAAGATGGTCGTAAAATATGTGCTCGTACATTAACCATGTATTCCGTTCATAGGAATCGCAGGTGATGCTATGATTAAAGTAAAAGATATCATGACAAAAAAGCTGATCACAGTCTCGCCCGAGACGGAGATTGTCCATGCAACAAAGCTTCTTCTGGAAAACCGCATCAACGGTGTCCCCGTTACGGATGAAACGGGAAAACTAGTGGGAATCCTTTGTCAGAGTGACCTGATTGCGCAACAGAAAAAACTTCCCGTCCCTTCTTTTTTCACATTTCTGGATGGATTAATTACGCTGACCTCCATGAAACAGTTCGAAAAGCAGGTTCAAAAGATCGCGGCGATCACCGTGGCCCAGGCTATGACGCCAAATCCGATTGCCGTCCGGCCCGATACGGGCATTGAGGAAGTGGCTGCCCTCATGGTGGACAATAATTTTCATACCATTCCTGTGGTGGACGAGGGAGATCTTGTGGGAATCGTGGGAAAAGAAGATATTTTGAGAACCCTCATACCCAGATCAAAAGCATAACAACCTGAATTTTATGAGACGGTCGGTGGTCGGACCAAGATAGTAAATTGAATTTTAATTAGAAACATATATTCTAAAAATATAGAAAATTAGGAGGCGGCTGAATGGACGAAAAGGACAAACTATCAGGAATCGAAAACTACCTCAAAGAGTTGTTTCCCGGATGTGTTATTGAGAACATGTGGGATCCCAAATCTCGTAGATATATGTTTAGTGTTGATGCACCCACTGGCGAAACTAAACATACTATACGTATTTCCAGTGAATTCGTCAGCGATAACGGACCGGAGGATATCGTCACTTCTCTTAACTTATATAATTTAAAAGGATATCTCGAAATATTCCGAAACAAAGAGGTTTTGGTAACTAACGATGGCATAAATCCTGAAGGGATACGCCCTTTAGTAATGAAATAACGAGGGTTCAAGGTTCAGGGTTCCAAGGTTTCCCGGTGAAATAGGCATTCCCCTTAGAAGGGAACAGTGTAAAAGCTTGAATAGTAAATAAGATACCACTACAATTTACAATTCAAGCTTTGACTCCATTTACTCAATCTTTGCTCTCAACAAAAATAAGCTTGGGACATCTGTTCCTGCAACACGTTTAAAGCACAAAATTTGTAATCATTTTTGAAAATTGATTGGGAATTAAATAAGGTGCGAGTGTTATGGAGGTATAAACATGGTGGAAAACAACAATAGCGTTGTTTCAAAAATAACTGGAAAGCGATTTGGTTGTTTGCAAGTCTTTGGTTTAATAGTTGTTGCCGTCATTATTACCGCAGGGGTAACAATCTTAATATTCAAAACCTACCTTTTTCCATCAGAGTTCAAACCTGTGACCCTGAACCCTTACGAAGAGCAAGTCCTGACTACTAAATTAGAAAAGCTTGATTCGATAGGGGCTGATGTTAATTTACACAGAAAAGATACCCTTAAGAAACCATCCAAAGCAGACCGGTTTGATTCAAATGCCACTCTCAAACCGGAACCTTACAGTGAAAAAAGCATCAAAAGGGAGATAAATTTCACTGAAAGGGAACTGAACGCATTATTGGCAAAAAATACGGATCTTGCAAGAAAATTGGCAATTGATTTATCTGATGATCTTGTTAGTGCAAAGCTTCTGTTACCTGTGGATGAAGACTTCCCCGTACTTGGAGGCAAAACCCTTCGTGTCAGAACAGGAGTGGTTTTTACATACAATAAGGGTAAACCAGTCGTCATCCTCAAAGGTATTACCATTATGGGTGTACCCATACCAAATGCCTGGCTGGGAGGAATAAAGAATATAGATCTGATAAAAGAATTTGGTGCCGACAAGGGTTTTTGGAAGACTTTTTCTGATGGGGTCGAGGACATCAAGATAGAAGAAGGTCACTTAAAGATAAAGCTGAAAGAATAGTGCTGTTTTTCCGTAGCTGAAATAAGGAAAAGTCCATGACAGAGTATCAGATTCGGAATCGTTTTATACCTTTCAGGAAAGCGGATATTGTAGAAATGTGCATCAACGATTCACGGCTTTCGAAACATGATCAAAATTTATTTAGACAGTTTTGCCATATCTTAGGAAGTCTGATTCATTTTGAGTTCCACCATCAAGTGGAAATGCTTAAAGACTGCTATTTACCATTTAATCCCGATGCAGACACCCGGTTGAACTACGATTACTCAGAGCAAGAAAAAAATGCGCTACAAAAAAAACTTGTCAATTCATTGACTGCGATCCTTAATGCCGCCAACTTCCAAAAGATAACCGAGGCAGATCTTGAAGAAGCTCTGAAAGAGGAATCTCTCTTTAAGATCCGTCTTCGCGTGGACTTCAAAGATTTTGAGGAAGTTATATTTTATCAGCGCGGCGAAAGCTTAAAAGAAGAGACCCTTGTAAAATATTTCGGACTGAAGAAAGAGCCGTTCAGGTTTACCAATTATGATAGAGTTATGATATATATTAAATTTAAAGAAGAGGATTACTTTAAAGCCAAAAAGCAAAAAACGCTTTACTTCACACCAGGTTCGACCATTATCAAACTTTTTCAAAATGTTCCCAAGGCGGATCTTGAGATGCTTTTCCCCAACAGCGAGGTACGCATGAAAACCGTCGATAAACTCATTATTGGTATCCCAGCTGCAGTGAGTGGCATTGTTGTAATCGCAACCAAGCTTGGGGCTTCAATCCTTTTGATTGCCTCGGTTATTTCTTTCTGGCTCGGACTAACCAAAAGGGAAGTAAAGATTGAGCAGCAGCACCTTATTGGCTTGGCCTTAGGTTTGGCGACGCTGGGCGGTTTTTTATTCAAACAGGTGAACAAGTTCAAAAACCGTAAAATTAAGTTTATGAAAGCTCTTTCTGACAACCTTTACTTTAAGAATCTTGACAACAATATAGGGGTGTTTCATCATCTTGTCGATACGGCCGAAGAAGAGGAGTTCAAAGAAGCGATCTTGGCATATTACTTTCTTCTGGTAGAAGATAGGGATCTCACAATAACTGAACTAGATGAAACCATAGAACGCTGGTTTGAAAGCAAACATAACTGCAGGATTAATTTTGAAATCGAGGATGCATTTAAGAAACTTAAACGCTGGCGTCTTGTTAATCTGGACAGAAACATCATTTGCAGAAAGAATCTGAATGGCGCAATGCAGCAACTCGATGAAATTTGGGACAATTACTTTCCATATCACAAGGCTGACCAATTGCCCAAGATGTCCTAATGGAGAGCCTGGCGTCAAAGCTTGAATATTGAATAAGATGCCACTACAATTCACAATTCAAGCTTTGACCTTATTTACATGTGACCTCATTTACATGATTCCAAAATAAATGGGTTCAAAAACTTCCAGTCGCATGGGAGGGCCAAGAGGAATGGAACAAAACACCCAAGGGAAAAAGGAAGAAATTGACAAGGAATTTATTGAAAATTTGCTTAAGTCATATTCTGAAAGGCTGGTGAAAGCCCACGAAGAAATCGAAAGGCTCAAACATGAAAATGCTATATTGAAGGAAAGAATAGCTATACTGGTGGACAAGAAACAATCTTAATAGAAATTGGGAAATGCGGGAGATAATTAACATTTTAAGTTTATTTTCTTGTCCAGTGATTAAAGAAGGGTGAATTCACCTGTTAAAATAGATCCGTCTCGCGATAATTAGAACACAGCGAAAAACAGGGGATGCGAATCCTGAGTAAATGACTTGATTTTTCTCAAAAAGTTGTTATTATTTGACATTGAACAGTGCCCAAAAAGCCCTGCTTCAGAAAATGTCATTGTGGTTTACCGAACCATTTATTAGAAGCTAGCTCAAAAATAGTAGATTACGCCCTATGGTTAGGCGGCATGGAACGCAGCCATTTGGCGTTAGATGCATTTTCGAGATGGCTTATAAATAAAAAGGGCATCCCATGGATTATGATTGTGTGCCCTTAGCATTTTGATTGCGAGATCTAATCAATAAATTTAATCGACAAAATCAAAAGGGCTCTCCCCTTCATAGGCGCGCCTCTCGTAAAAAAGGAAAGAAGATCCGACGGAGCGAGAATGAACCGGCAGAATCCGTCGGCGCGGCACTGAAAGCGAGGTGGGATGTTTCACAGTTCAAGGTCCCGCCGGCCGAAGGCAAAACGCGGTTTCACGATTTCGATCTTTCCAACCCGCTGCTTCATGCCATCAGCGATCTCGGCTTTGAGTACTGTACACCGATTCAGGCCGAAATCCTTCCCAGCAGTCTGTCCGGCAAGGATGCCAGCGGCCGGGCCCAGACCGGAACGGGAAAAACGGCTGCATTCCTGATTACCGTCATCACCCGGATGCTGAATAAGCCCATCCAAGACAAACGAAAACCCGGCACGCCCCGGATTCTGGTTTTAGCCCCCACCCGGGAGTTGGTTCTCCAAATTTCCGAGGAAGCCCGTCATCTCTCCAAGTACACGGACCTTCAAACCATTTCCGTGTTCGGTGGCATGGATTATGAAAAGCAGAGAAAGCAACTTTCCGCCGATCCGGTGGATATTGTCGTTGCAACACCCGGGAGGCTGCTCGACTTTCAGCGGCGCCGCGACATCACCCTGAAAAAGATCGAGGTGCTGATCATCGACGAGGCCGACCGGATGCTCGACATGGGTTTTATCCCCGATGTGAGAAATATTATCTA
>JAOUGB010000226.1 GCA_029857875.1 Desulfobacteraceae bacterium
GGCATGATCCGTGTCTTCCGATGTTTCTTTGCAAAGGTTGTTGAGCAGACGCCGGGCCAGATCTTCGATGTCCTGGGCTTTCTCCTTCAGATAGGTGCTGGGAGCTGAAGAAAAAAGATCCATATAATGCCCCGCAACATCTCGAACCGCCTCGGGCACAGATACTCCTTGTTCTATTTTGGTCAGCATCGCATCCACAAATCGGGCATCTTTGAGAATCATAAAGTGGGCTTCAAAAATCAGGGATGCACTTTCCGGCAAACGTTGAGCCAGGCGATCCTGCAAGTCCGTGAGCTGTTGTTTGGTCGCTTCCACTGCCTTAAGAAAATCCTGGGGTGCGGACACAAATTCCGAATCGGGTCGACGGGACAGCAAAGATTCACCATCGGTTTTTAACACCGTAACTGGGGCATAGGCAAATCCGCCTGATGCTGTTTTACCTTTAATAAAACGGAGTCTTTCCAGCAGATCGTCTCCCCGGGAGGGAACCGTCTTGTGGTTTTGGTCCATCATCAAGCGGGCGTTTTCGATGGCTCCGGTCAACTGAGAAGCAATGGCCCGCATGGCCATCACATCGATCTCATCAAAATAATCGGGATGTTCATGCTGTACCACCAGAACGCCGATTTTTTCATTTCCCCTGTGAATCGGAACCGCAAGAAACGATTCAAAAGGATCTTCATCAGCCTCTTCGAAGTACTTGAAATCGGGATGGCGACTGGCACGCGCTTCGCAAATGGGTTGCCGGGATTCAAAGGTTTTTCCCACAAGGCCCTCACCGGATTTCATTCTTACCCTCCCCACCGCTGATGGATTCAAACCAACGGTGGCCTGGAGCACTAAATCCCGGGTGGTGTCATCGTAAAGATAAATGGAGCCCACATCGGCATTGAGGTGGCGTGCAACCATCTCAACGGTTTGCTGAAGGAACCCCTGGATATCGGTACTGCCGATGATGAGATTGGCCAGTTCTCCGATATCGCAAAGTAGATTCAGGTGATCTCTGTTTCTGTTCCTGGATTGCATCATTACACCCCTGCCGTGACTGAGTCATAAATATACAATCACGGCTTTTTTATACGTGTTCAGAGGTACGCTACCCCGATTCACGACGCTCTATCTCACTCCGGCAAAGCGCAGGTGAGATCTTCCATTTTGGCCTTGCGGGTCTCCACATAATGGGCGGCCGACAGGGCCGCCATGCATCCGTCGGCTGCCGCCAGCACGATCTGGCGGGCATACCTTTCGCGCAGATCACCGACCACGTAAATGCCGTCGATGTTTGTGGCGCATTGATCATTTGTGATCACAAAACCCTCCGGGGACATGCGAATACCGGCCGGCACCAACTGATTGTTGGGATCAAAGCCGATGAATATAAAGACACCGTCGATGGGCAGGTCGCGTTGTCCGCCGGTCCGGGTGTCCTGTAAAGTGACGGCGTTCACCCCGTCGTTGTCCGCCTTGATTTCCGTGATGACGGTGTTCCACAGTACCTCCATCTTGCACTCTGCCTCGACGCGCTTTTGCAGGATCATGCTGGCACGCAGCGCATCGCGGCGATGGACCAGGTAGACCTTGGCAGCCAATTTGGCCAGATAAAGCCCTTCTTCGCAGGCGCTGTCGCCTCCCCCAACGACCACTACATTTTTACCTCTGAAAAAAAAGCCGTCACACACGGCGCAATAGGATACCCCCTTGCCGTAGTATTCATCTTCTCCCGGGATGTTCAACTCGCGGGGCCGCCCCCCCGGGGCCAGTATCACAGAATGGGTTTGGATCACCTGCCCGCCGGCGGTGCGTACCGTATGAAATTCGAGGCCCGGCTCGATGACCGTGGCTTCGTCGTTGAGTTCCTCGATGCCGTAAACGCGGGCATGTTGGGCAAACTTCATGGAAAGCTCGCTGCCGCTGATATTCTCAAAGCCAGGGTAGTTTTCCACCGTGTCGGAAAGATTGAGCTGGCCTCCGGGCACCCCTTTTTCGATGAGCACGGTCTTTAAGGCCGCACGCATGGCATAGATGGCGGCTGAAAGGCCGCCGGGTCCTCCGCCGATGATGGCCAGATCATAAAGTTCAGGTTGTGACATGTTGTGTCTCCTTATTTTCGCCGAATCCGAGGGTTACAAATTGGAAAGAAAATAATACCCATAATTCGCCCTGAATGGTCAAGAAATTTCTGGATGCTGGTCGGAGTTAAGTTCACCCTGTGAAACATATGGGTTTTTTCTGTTTAACCGGGGCGGAGATCCCGTTTCAGCGGTGACGCTGGGTGATGGATGCATGACTCAAAAATGAAAAGAGCTTATCGATGTATAATAGCGAATTCAGGCGTATAGATTTCAGTCGGCATATCTTCCCATAGCCTTTGGCAAAATGAGGTGCGGATCTTATATCGACCGGGCAAGATATCACTCGGCAATTTCCAACGGATCCCCATCATCTGACCGATATCAGAAAACTGCGGACATTGGCTTTTAACAGCAACTGCAAATGACGGTTTAAAACGAGTGATCTCTTTTGATGGACCGTTGTTTTCTACTTTCTCCAGAACAAATTCAGGGATTACGCCGATGGGAAATGCCGTCATTCGGATAAATCTCAGGTCAATCATCTCCCCTGGGAGATAAATGTCATAGTCTGTTACGAGCCCAATCAGCTTGTTTTGTGTTGAAATATCCGTTCCCACGCCGGATGTTTTCTCATCCCACGAACGCGCAGGCCCCACATCAATATGTACGAGTTCTCCCTTGTAGTAACCTGTTCCGCCGAACCCCAGTTTTTTAACAGTGTTCCAGACGTGCCTTGATGAAGTGCCCTGAATTTTTATGTCTGCCGCCATTCCATATTGATGGAGGCTTGCCTTTGCAGCAAGTCTTCCCTTGTTGCGAAGATCGGTATTGTATCGCGGGCTTCGCCATCCGGAGACAATGGTTATCCGTGCCCCTGAATGAATATTGTCTTCTAAATAATCGAGAAACTCGATCAGCCTCAAGGATATGGCAGAAAGTGGTTTGTCATTTTGACCACCAAACAGACGACGGATTGTTATGAGGGACTTGTCATCATAGATACCCTTACCTTTTCGGTATTGACCATTGAACGATATCCCGTTTTTTTCACTAAAAAGCTTGATCTTTCCGTCGCCGTTGTAAAAGTAGCGGCTGACATCTGTGATGTTTTCGGATGAGGCGGTAACCATTGCAACGAGACCCAAGATTAACAGGGAGACAATTCCAACCAGTTGTATTCGTTTCATATTTTTAATTTTGTATCTGAAGTTTCATCGTTTCTCTGGATAAATCCATAAAGGCCTGATGAATTATACGACTATTTAGATTCGGTTGCACCAAAAGAAGAGTTTTAATATGGTTTAGATCAATGGGATAAGTCAACCCCAATTTTTGACTCTGCGTTCCATAGCTTCGAATTCTCAAGGGTTTAATTTGTTGGAAAGTGTATTAATTTATCAAAAGAGGGAAAAAAAACGATGACCACCGTTGACAGGGATAAAAAAAAGTCGGGCAATAAATCCGCCAGTGAGAAGGCGGACAAGCCCTCCACAAAAACGGCGGATAAATCTGCCACAAAGACGGCAGATAAACTTCTGGAGCGGCGACACAAACTGCTGGCCCTGGTGCATATTGCAAAAAAAGAGATCCCCCTTAGAGATGATGAATATCGGGATGTTATTGCCTACTGGGGTGTCAGGTCTTCGGCAGACATGTCTATCCCGGAGCTTGAGGAACTGGTGAAATATTTTGAGTCTTTGGGATTTAAAAAGAAAGTCACAGATCCCAGGGACCCGGGACCCGGGGTCGGCCAGATAAAAGCCCTCCAGGAAAGAATCAAAGAAGAGGCCGGGAAACTAAACAACGGAGAAGAAAGACTGAAAGGACTGGTTAAGAAAATCGCAAAGGAAAACGATCTTAAAGCTTGTCGAAACATAAATAAGTTAAAGCAGCTTCTTAAGGTAATTCGGTTATTACAAAACAGAGAAAAACCCTAAAAAAGAAAATATGATATCAGTCAGTTGCTCCTGGGGTTTTACTTCCAGGGAACATTTCTGGCAAAATTTGCTTTATTCCCGCAATCTCTCCACACACGCCCCATATCCTGCAATGTAACTTTTTCAGTATGAACGATTACCCCAATAGCCCAAATTACCCCGACAATGGGGTCTCCACTGCGTTCCGACCCCGAAGGATCGGGATTTTCGCTTCGTTTCAAAAAATTACAGGGTATTCTGGCAAAGGCGAATAATATTTTGTATGTCAATTGACTAAAAGCTTGTAAAAAAAATTTCAATGCTTATATTTATTGGTTGACCTTTAATTAATACGGAAGTGTATCCAATGAAAAAAACTACCAGAAATGAAAAAATAAGAAACATCGCGATCATCGCGCATGTTGACCATGGCAAGACAACCCTTGTTGATGCCATGTTCAGGCAGAGCGGGCTCTTCAGGCCGGGCCTTGAAGTTGATGAGAGGATCATGGACAGCATGGACCTGGAACGGGAAAGAGGCATAACCATTGCCGCAAAAAACTGTTCCGTACAGTGGAACGGTGTAAAAATTAACATCATCGACACGCCCGGACATGCCGATTTCGGCGGAGAGGTCGAGCGCGCCCTGTCCATGGCTGACGGTGCGATTTTGCTCGTGGATGCGTCTGAAGGACCGCTGCCACAGACCCGTTTTGTGTTGAAGAAAACCTTTGAGAAAGGCCTCAAGGTTGTTGTGGTAATCAACAAGATCGACAGAAAGGATGCCCGTCCAGATCAGATTCTCGATGAGATATATGACCTGTTTATCGACCTCGATGCCGACGGTGAACAGCTCGATTTTCCATATCTGTATGCCATCGGACGCGAAGGCATCGCAAAAAAGACCCTGGCCGAAAAAAGGGATGACCTTCATCTTCTTTTTGAAACCATCCTCAATGAAATACCGGCCCCTGAATACGATCCCGAAGAACCGTTTCAGATGCTGGTGTCTGATCTCGGATATTCAGATTATCTTGGTAGGCTTGCTA
>JAOUGB010000227.1 GCA_029857875.1 Desulfobacteraceae bacterium
AACACAATATTAAAAATATCTTGATAAAAACGGAAACGTACATTACACGGACGATTTGACCAACGTTCCCGAAAATCAGCGAACCGACATTAATGAATATACAGGAATTCAAGATAATGCGTATGATCAGGAAAAAGATGAGCAAAAAGCTGAACAGTTACAGCCTATAATTGAGAAGGAAGAGGAAAAAAATAAACCTGACATAAATGATTTTTCTGAAATCAAGAAGCGTCTTGACCAGGAAAAGGAAAAATTGGACGAAGAATACAGGGCCTTGATGGAGGAAAAAAAAGAGATTGCAACAGAGAAAAACAAATATAGATCAAAAAGTAGCGCCAAGAAATATAACAAAGTTATACTGGAGTTTAATGAGAGAATAGAAGATTATGAAAAAAGAAAAAGGCTGTTCAATGAGGAAGTTGAAAAATATAACAGCCGGGTTGAAAAATCCTACCTAAATGAATTAGAAAAAATAAAAAATAAAAAAGAAGAAGATTAACTCCCCCCAAAGAATACCATTTCCAAGGTTTTACTCTATTGGTGATACGACCAATACCTTGTGATGGATCCCCTTATTTTTCTACACCGGTTAATTCGCGATAGAATTGTTCGTCTTCAACGTATGTAAGCCCATCGTTGAATGTTATAAGGCCCCTTTGATAGAGCTTTGCAATTGCCATATCTATTGATTCAAACTCTTCAGTCCCGGCTTGCATCTGTGATCGAATTCGATTTGTGGTGGAATCTTTAATAAATTTTTTAACTCGATACGAATTGATCAACTTCTCAAGGGCGAGTATTCTGCCTTCACCTTTTTTTAAGGGGATAAGTCGCTGTGATAAAACAAGCTGTAAGCAGTCAGCAAGTTTTGTCCGGATAAGGGGTTGCATATGGGGTTCGAACATATTGATAACTCTATCAAAAATAGAAGTCGAACTGCTTGCGTGGACTGAGCTCATAACCAGGTGTCCCGTATCGGCGGCCTGTAATCCAATTTCAAAAGTCTCTTTGTCCCTCATTTCTCCAACAACGATAACATCAGGTGATTGTCGGAACACAGTTCTTAGGCCTGAGGCAAAAGATTTGGTATCCGTGCCAACTTCCCTCTGATTAATGTTACTCTTTTTGTGTTCATGCATAACTTCAATAGGATCTTCAAGAGAAATGATGTTTCTTTGTTGGGTATTATTGATAACATCAATAAGTGCGTTGAGGGTGGTGGTTTTGCCGTGCCCGGCAGGACCAGAAACTAAAATTAAACCTTGCGGTTTAAATGCAAAATCTTTTAACCACACCGGCAAATTCAGCTCTTCAAAAGTTGGAATTCCATCCCTGATTGGACGCATGGCAATTGAAATAGAATTTCTTTGCCTATATATATTTACCCTAAATCTACCAATATTTTTAAATGAAACAGCCAAATCAAACTCGTTCTTACGCAAGAATTCATCCCATTCGGAATAAGGAATAATTTCTCTGGCATACATCTCACAATTAACCGGCGATAAGGCTGGCAGCGCGGGGCGTGTCAGTTTATTGTCAATACGAATGGATGGCGGTGCACCAGGTGTTAAAAGGATATCACTGGCATTATACTTCATTAATTTTCCAAGAAGTGCTTCCAAATCAAGCACTTCTTTTACCTTAGCACTTTCCGTGTTACATGTTTTTGATATCGCTTCACCTTTTAATTCTCGACCGGGCTTTAACGGCAGACAATTTAAAGCCGCATCTATCATAAAAGAAGGTGCCACCATGGGGTGAATTTTTTTTCCAAGAACAAATTCAACTTCACTGACAGCCATGAAATCTTGTGGGTTTGCCATTGCCAATGATATCTTTGTGTTATTTACCGCAACGGGCAGAATTTTCATGGATTTCATTTTATCGACGGGCAAAAGATTGAGCAACTCGGGTTTAATGTCCTGATCGAAAAGGTTAATACCAGGAACACCAAGCTTTTTGCTTAAACAATGGATTAAGTCATGGATGGTAATAAACCCCATTTCAATTAAAATAGATCCCAAATGACCACCTACTTGGGTCTGCCTTTTTAGAACCTGTTCAAGCTGAGAATTATTAATAAGACCAGATTTGACAAGAATTTCACCGATCTTCTGTTTGCCTGGGCCTTGATTCTCATGTTTATCGGATGTGGTTTCCATTTTGATCTCCTGGAAAATAATTTTTAAAATAAAATGACTGTCAAAACTCTGCTATTCTCGTATTCGAAAAAGCTGTCAATAATCATTAGACCATTTATAGCAATACCCGTACCAAACAGGATTAGATCATATTAAATATATTAATTTATCTATACATATCAATAGGATATTGTGTGATAACAGTGGTAATACTTAAGAGATTTAGCAGGCGGGTAAAGAATGAAGTGACATAATTTTGACAGGTTATTGAAATTATAATGAAAGAGATAGGTTTACACGGTGTGAAAAAAAGCATTATCCATGGAGCGATTTAACAAATATAAACACCCCGCCCCCTGATATAATTTTACCTTAAAAAATTTTCCCGACCTGCTACATTCTATTGGATCTTCCGAATCTCTTCTTTTAACATACAACAGGCGATTTTATATTTGCACGTGCCGTTGGGGTTATAGCTCAAGTTGTCCGGCTGAATAAGTTTGTTCATCACGCACCCTTCTGGAATGTTAAGTGCAAAAAAATCGTTTTCGTTGATCCTCGGGGTATTCGCCAATGCGTTATCTTTAAATACCAAACTGTGCAGCGGATAGTCCTCACACAGCGGGCAGCGGTATACTCTGCCGTTGGGGAATATAAAATAGTTGTCCGCCACCAGACCGGCGCATTCAAACGGTTCTTCGAGGCTCAAAAATACTTTCGGGTAGGTAACAATAATGCCGAGACGGGCGATTTTTTGGGCCGATAGAGGAATAATTTTTAGCCAATCATCTCGAGAAACCTGTAGTTTACCCTGTCTGCTTTCAGCGGATTTTCCCCTGATTCCGATGACCTGTATAAAAAAACGATCAATCTTTAAATCTTTCAAAAGCGGTGCGATTTTGTCAAGTTCATGTATATTTATCGTGCTTACGGTGTAGATCAGGCTGGTGCTAAAACCTTTTAGAACCGCACTTTTGATGCCTTGGATACAGGTGTCAAACGATCCTTTTCCCCGGATCATATCGTTTGTTTTTCGGGTGGCGCCATCCAGACTGAAGCTGAAATAGTCGATAACATCCGGGCTGACTTTGGAAAGAATGTCATGAAACAGATATCCATTGGTATCAATGGTAATTGAACTGTAGCCGAGGGACTTGGCTTTGTTAACGGCTCCGGGGAGATCCGGATGAAGGGTGGGTTCTCCACCCAAAAAGATGACATTTGCTTCTTTGTTTTTTGATGCAAATACTTCGAGCCAGGCGTTAATCGTCTCTATGGGAAGCGTGTTTTTCCCGTGTTGTTTTTTGTTGATATAACAGTGCCTGCACTTGAGGTTACAATGGGTCAGGATGTGAAAGAAAACATTGGTGGCATTTTTGGAAAAGGCAACGGTTTTCTTCATGTTTGGTAAGTATCTCTTGTCCTATAACATATGAAAAAGTGAGAGTCTAGCATTCTAGACAGTGCTTGGAAAGATCCTCGTCAAAACTGACCGGATAACAGCCGTCAAAACATGCCTTGCAAAAGTTGTTTTCCGGATGCTCAATACCGGTTGAACTCAAAAGCCCCTCAAGGCTTAGATAATTCAGCGAGTCGAGACCGAGAAAATCTTTCAATTTTTCAATGGACATATTGGCTGCAATCAGTTCCCCCCTTGTGGAAAAATCGATTCCGTAATGACATGGAAAACGATGGGGAGGGCCGCCCACGCGCAAATGGATTCGGTTTACACCGAGTCCACGAAGGGCTTTGACTCTGGTTTTAACCGTTGTGCCTCTGATTATCGAGTCTTCGATGATGACGATATCTTTTCCTTCGAGAAGTTTTTTAACAGGATTTAATTTTACCCGAACACCAAAATCACGCATGCTCTGGGTGGGTTGAATAAATGTTCTCCCCACATAGTGATTTCGGATCATGGCCATCTCGAAAGGGATTCCGGAAACTTCCGAATAGCCCAAAGCTGCATACGTCCCGGAGTCGGGAAAGGGCATGACCAGATCAGCATCCACAGGCGCCTCTTGAGCAAGCCGACGCCCATGAGCCTTTCGGGTTAAATACACATTCTGTCCATAGATGGTGCTGTCAGGTCTTGCAAAATAGATGAATTCAAAAATGCAAAACGCTCTTTTTTCTAGCGTCGAGGTTTTGATGCTCCGGATGCCGTCCTCATTGATAATTACAATTTCGCCGGGATCAAGCTCGCGGACAAACTCAGCCTGGACCAGATCCAGCGCACAGGTTTCCGAGGCCAGAACATAATGACCATTGAGTTTTCCCAGGCATAAGGGCCGGAAACCATAAGGATCCTTTATTCCTACAACTTCTCCTTTGCTGGTCAGCATCACAAAAGAAAACGCCCCTTTGAGCCGTGATACCGTTTCTACCAGAGCGCCTTCGAATCCCAATTTCAAGCTTTTAACAAAGTAATGGAGAAAAATTTCGCTGTCCATGGTGGTCTGAAAAATAGAGCCTGTTTCCTCGAGTTCTTTTTTCAGATGGTACGCATTGACAAGATTGCCGTTATGGGCAATAGCATAAGCTTTTTTTTTGTGATGGACAACAAACGGTTGGGCATTGCCAAGAATCGAGCTTCCTGTAGTGGAATAGCGTACATGTCCGATGGCGCTTTCTCCGTCCAAATGTTCCAGGTGAGTCACGTCAAAAACATCTGGGACAAGGCCCATCCCCTTGTGGTCAACAATGTTGTGGCCCCGGGTCACAGCAATTCCGCAACTTTCCTGTCCCCGGTGTTGAAGTGCATACAAACCAAAGTAGGTCAGCCTTGCAGCTTCAGGATGACCGTATATACCGAACAGCCCGCAGGCTTCACGGGGTTTTTCGAAATAATCCATAGGGTTCCTTAATTAATCGGTTTAAGCT
>JAOUGB010000228.1 GCA_029857875.1 Desulfobacteraceae bacterium
AAGCTCAATATTTTGGGCCATCTCCTTATGGCCGATATGGTTCAACACTTCTTTGATAGAAAGCATACCTACGATATTGTCGATATGGGTATCATATACCGGATAACGATGGTGTCTTTCCTGCTGGAAGATCTCGAGAAACTCATTGATCGTCATATCTTTTGGAAGGCTGACGATTTTTGTCCGTGGGACCATGATTTCACCGGCAGAATGTTCTTCGAGGTCGAAAACAGCCTGTATCATCGCCGTCTCCTCCGGTTCTAAGATGCCCTCAGATTCACTTGCAACCAAGATAGAGCGCAATTCATCTTCCGATATTGATAAATGTCCACTGATCGGGCTGGCCAGGTCCTTTTGTCCCAACAACCTTAAGAGACCGTTTGAAGCATGGTTCAGCAACCAGATGGCTGAGGAGAGCAAGCGGTAAAGACGGTTGATTGTTCCCGCTACAGCAAGGCTGGTTCTCACCGGCTTGTGGAAGGCATAGACTTTCGGGGCCAACTCTCCGCCCACGATATGTAACGCCGAAATAAAAATGAAGGCCATGATTTGGGCAGAAATTTCTGCGACATAATGGGCGCTGGGGCGAGGTACAATAGCTGAAAGATGTGAAACAACCAAATTTATCAGTGGATTTAGTACTGTGGTAATCGTAGAAATTCCTATAGCTCCAAGGGCTAACGACATTAATGTGATACCTATTTGAGTTACAGAATAAAAGCGCTCCGGTTCAGAGTGGAGAATTTTCACGATCTTTGCAGACGAATCTCCATGTTCGGCGAGATGATGAATACGACTGCGCCGCGCTGAAGTGAGTGCGATTTCCGATCCCACAAAGAAAGCATTCCCTATAATGAGCAGGAATATCCCAAATAGCTTTATAAAAATAAAAGAATCCATCTCTGTCTCCCGTTTGTCCAATGAGACTTCATGTCTTTTTAAATAATCAAAATATCTTTGAGTTCATTTAATTTATCTGCCATCCACTTCCCGTATCTTCAAGATTAAAATCCTTCATAAAATTGAGGCTGATCGATAACCATCTTAAACCGTCTGCACATGTCGATAATCTATGTTTTAGGTTCTTCTCCAATTTGGTTGGAGAAGAGGGTCCAAAGATTCAAGGGTTTGTTTTCTATAGACTTTATCAGCGCCTTTAACATTCTTTCGATTTCTGCGATGTCTTTCTTCCATATCCTTCTATATATCTCTAAACAGAGTTCGTATGACCTTTGCCAGACTTTCAAATCTTTGTAATTCTTTAGCCTTTCACTCGAACCCTTGAATCCTTGACCCCTTGTACCCTCTGGGATCACACCTGCTCAATTCAAGATAACCGACTTATTTTGTCTTAATTAACTACAACTAATCGGGAGATGATCCATTATATATTATAAACAAACCCCAAGCTTTAGAAGCTTTGACACACAAAGGCCTATATGCTAAGAAAATGATATTCCTTAATTTTTGATCAATTGAGATAATCATCAAATTTTTATGGGGAGGGGTTATGGAGAAACATCATAAATTTTCCATCTGGTATGTTCTGCTGGGCATATGGCTTGTATTGATTGTCCAGCAATACCTTGGCTCTTTTTTTTCCATTGAAGTTATCCCTTACAGCCAGTTTTTAAAGTTATTGAAGGAAAACAAAATCACCGAAGTGGCGATCAGTACCAACCAAATCCAGGGAAAGATGAAAATGGAGGGTGAAGGGGCCGGCAAGGAAAAAATGTTTCGTTCCATCCGGGTGGATCCGGAAACGTCCAAACTTCTTGAGCAGTACAATGTAAACTTCAAAGGGGAGATTGAATCCGATTTTCTGCCTCGACTGTTGTCCTGGATTGTTCCGACGGCTATCTTCTTTGGTGTCTGGTTCTTTTTCATGCGGCGAATGATGGGGCAGCAACAGGGGTTTATGACTTTGGGCAAGAATAAAGCCAAAATTTATATGGAAAGTGAACTCGATGTATCGTTTGAGGATGTTGCCGGGGTGGATGAGGCCAAGCAGGAGCTGGTGGAGGTGGTGGAGTTTCTCAAAGGACCGGAAAAATTTACCGAACTGGGCGGCAAGTTGCCCAAAGGGGTGCTGCTGGTCGGTCCTCCGGGAACAGGCAAAACACTGCTGGCCAAAGCGGTTGCCGGCGAAAGCGGTGTTCCTTTTTTTAGTCTCAGCGGCTCGGAATTTGTGGAAATGTTTGTGGGATTGGGGGCTGCCAGAGTTAGAGACCTTTTTGAGCAGGCCAAAAAACAGGCACCTTGTATTGTTTTTATCGATGAACTGGATGCTTTAGGCAAAGCCAGGGGATTTGGTGCCGTTGGCGGGCATGATGAACGGGAACAGACCCTGAACCAGCTTTTGGTGGAGATGGATGGTTTCGATCCAACGGCCGGGGTCATTTTACTGGCGGCCACAAACCGCCCCGAAATACTGGATCCGGCCCTTCTCAGACCCGGCCGATTCGATCGCCAGATCTTGGTAGATCGTCCGGACAAGCTTGGACGGGAGCAAATCTTGAGGGTTCATTTGAAGAACATCAAAGTTGTAAGAACCCTGGACATTGAAAAAGTGGCTGCCATGACGCCGGGAATGGTCGGCGCAGACCTGGCCAACCTGGTGAACGAGGCTGCCCTTTTGGCGGTTCGTAAAAACAAGCAAAAAGTGAGCATGGCCGAATTTGAAGAGGCGATTGAAAGAGTAGTGGCGGGTCTGGAAAAGAAGAATCGGCTGATCAACCCCAAGGAAAGAGAGATCGTCGCTTACCACGAGTTGGGGCATGCAGTGGTTGCGTTGTCCTTGCCTGAAGCAGATCCGGTGCAGAAGATATCCATTATCCCGCGCGGAATTGCTGCTCTGGGCTATACGCTTCAGGTTCCGACGGGAGATCGGTTTTTGATGAAAAAAAACGAACTGCTCACCCGCATTGCCACGTTGTTGGGAGGTCGGGCAGCCGAAGAAATTATCTTCGATGATATCTCCACCGGGGCGCACAATGATTTATCCAGGGCCACCGACATCGCGCTCAGCATGGTCAAGGAATACGGCATGAGCGGCAAGGTCGGCCAGGTTTATTTTGCCCGTAAAAAAACCGCCCAATTTTTGGATATGGTGGGTCAAGGTGCCGCCGAATACAGCGAGGCCACGGCCGAATTGATCGATGACGAGGTTCGCGAAATCATCAGCACTCAGTACGCCAGGGCATTGGACATCCTGCGCGGGAAAAAACAATTTCTTGAAAAAGCGGCCCATGTGCTGCTGGAAAAAGAAAAAATTGACGGTGAAGAATTAAAAGCCCTGATGGCTGAAAATTCATAAAGTTTTACGCTTGAATCAAAAATGTCATTCCATAAAGGATTGGACATCGGACAGGTTCAATCGACATACTCTGCGATCCACCGGTGTTTTCGCTTTAATTGCAAGATTAGACTATCATGATGGCGCATTCGAATCATCGCCCGAATGATCAGGTATGAACCCAACAAGACCAGCGCTACACAAATAACGAGCAGTGGTATGATCAGGTGCATCACCTGGAGAACATCGTAGTATTTTGAAGTAGCAATCAGGACACTTAAAACAGATAAAGGAAGAACAAAAACCGTTATGCCTGTTCGCATGGTTGACAGTGAAGTTCTTTTTTCAGATAGAAGAAGCTGGACCTCATTGATGATAATACCCTCAGGGACAAATTCACATTCCTGTTTCTGGGGACTGTTGCCTTGATTTGACGGCAAATGGGAATCTTGATTTTTCATGTTTCATGTTTTAGCAAATTTTATTACAAAGAGCAATGGCCCTTCCTGAAAAGCGCCCATGAAGGCCGCTACGGTCTGGCCGGCTTTGGATCGTGAACTTTAAACGGGCTCAAGTTTGCCCGAATCACGGAGAGGAAAATGAGAATTTTAAACATACGAAAAAGCCTTTTTTGTTCTCTATTGCGTTTAACCCTGCTCACGATAACCATTTCATTTTTTATTGGTTGCGCGGAAGTTCCCATTACCCAACGAGAAGGCCTTCGCCTGGTGCCGGAATCGGAACTGATAACCATGAGTTTCAAAGAATACCAGCAAGTTATTGATAAAAGTAAACTTTCAGCAGACCAGAACAAGGTTCAGACGGTCAGAAAAGTGGGAAACAGGATTGCCAAAGCAGCCGAGGCATTTCTTGCGGATTTGGGCCGAGGAAATCAGGTCCGCAATTACCAATGGGAATTTAATCTCATTGAAGACGATAAGGTCGTCAATGCCTGGGTCATGCCCGGCGGCAAGGCGGCCGTCTATACCGGAATACTCACTTACACACAGGATGAAAGCGGTCTTGCCGTGGTTTTGGGGCATGAGGTGGCGCATGCCATCGCTGAACACGGCAATGAAAGAATGAGCCAGGCGCTTCTTACCAATATTGGGACAATGGCACTATCAGCCGCCTTGGCCCGAAAGCCTCGTCAAACCCAGGAACTTTTTATGACGGTATTCGGGGTGGGCGCCAACGTGGGATTGATACTCCCTTATAGCCGGCTTCACGAAAAAGAGGCGGACCGAATCGGCTTGACGCTCATGGCCAGAGCGGGATACGATCCACGGACCGCGGTTCCCTTCTGGGAAAGAATGAATCAAAAGGAAGAGGCGAGATCACCGGAATTTTTGTCCACCCATCCGGCCCCTTCGACCCGGATCGCCAATATTGAAAGTTATATTTCCGAGGCAATGCCCTATTACCAGAAATCGCTAAAATGAAAAATCCGGATCTGACCGTCAAAACCATAAGATTTGACAACAATCTCACATCAAAACCATCTGTTTTTTAGGAATATCAACACACCGACAGACGACAAGCAAAATGAAAGCCCGATAGTTATAAAAAAAGCATGAGAAGTATGTTGAAACGGCAGCTCAACATTCATTCCATATATACTTGCCACCAATGTAGGAAGCATAAGGATTATTGTGACCGATGTCAGAAATTTCATTACAATAGTTAGATTATTCGAAATGACCGATGCAAAGGCG
>JAOUGB010000230.1 GCA_029857875.1 Desulfobacteraceae bacterium
TTTTTCGTAGATCATTTACCTGCTCCTCAGATAGGCATGAATGCCTTCGGCCGCCCGCTTGCCGCCGGCAACGGCACGGATGGCGATATCCGGGCCGGTGACCACGTCTCCTCCGGCAAACACCCCGTGAAGGTTGGTCTCACCGGTTTCTTCGTCGATTTCAAATGTGTTCCATCGGGACAGTTTAAGATCATGTTTCTTTTCTAGAAAGCTCAAATCCGTCCCCTGGCTGATGGCCGGAACAATGGTCTGGGCATCGATGACATATTCAGAGCCCTTGACGGGCACCGGCCGCCTTCTGCCCGACGCATCCGGTTCTCCCAGCTCCATTTTTATGCACTTCATTCCCGTGACCTTGCCATTTTGGCCCAGAATCTCCACCGGTGCGGCCAGGTACTGAAGAATCACCCCTTCATGCTCGGCGGCATCGATTTCCCATGGGTTGGCCGGCATTTCTTTTTTGGTCCTGCGATACAGGATATAGACCTCGTCAAACCCCATTCGCCAGCCCACACGGGCCGAATCGATGGCCGCATTCCCACCGCCGATGACAATGAGCTTTCCCTTGGCTTCGGGCAGATTGCCCAGGGCCTGCTCTCTTAAAAAGGTCACACAGTCCACGATACCTTCATAGTCGTCTTCCCCGGGAATTCGCAATTTCAATCCCTGATGACAACCCGCGCCGATAAAAACCGCATCATAGGATTTTCTCAAATCTTCAAAGGCAATATCTTTTCCGATACGGGTGTTGTATTGAATGTCCACCCCCATGTTGCAGATGAGATCCACTTCCCGCTGGAGGAGCTTTTTGGGCAGACGATATTCCGGGATGCCCACCCAGAGATAGCCGCCGGGAACCGGCAATGCCTCGAAGATTTTGATGTGTTCGTATCCCATCCTCGCCAGATCATAGGCACAGGTCAAGCCCGCAGGACCTGCGCCGATGATGGCGATCTTTTCCGGGTACTTCTTTTCAGGCGTTTCATAGATTGGTTCAATTTCCCGGGCCAATTCCACATCCGCTGCATATCGCTTGAGAAAACAGATGCTGATGGGTTTGTCCAGATACTGCCGGTTGCAGGCGGTCTCGCACGGGTGGGGACAGATACGTCCGATACTGCCGGGAAGGGGAAGTCTTTCCCGGATTTTGGAAAGGGACTCGATATATTTCCCATCGGCAATCAATCCGACATAGGCGCGGATGTCCAGATGCGCCGGGCAGGCGGCCTGGCAGACCGGCATATCTTCTTTGTAAACATTGTATTCGCCGGTTGTCGGGTTACAGTAATCCACTGCCGTGCGAAACCCTAACCCTTCGTTAAAATCGTCGAACATGTTCACCGGACAGACCTTGATACAGGCCTTGCAGTCATTGCATTTGCTGTTGTCCACCCGCAGACTGTGCTTTAAGATCCGTGTATGGATTTTTCCATTTTCCCGACGGATGGATTTGAGGTCGCTGTAGGTCAAAACCTGAATGTTCGGGTGATTGCGAACCTTGTCGAGATCCGCGTTCATAAAGGCTTGTTTCGGTTGAATCAGGCGGTCTCTGGGAATCCGCCCAGCACCCAGGGTTGGGAATTTCTCCACAAGGGTGACCTGCATCCCTTCCTCGGCCTTTTCTAGGGCGGCATGGATTCCCTCCGGACCTCCGCCGACAACCAATATATTTTTTTCTTCCACGGTCATTTACTCTTTAATACGTCATTTGTGAGATTTACTATCAAAATATCTTTACCGTCTTTAGTTCACTTTAAACTTTAGGCATTTTAGGCACTTGTTATTAAACGAAAAATATACCCCGTTCTTTCAGCTTCTAAACAGCCAATTGATAGAGTGGCGTGCGCTCTTCTACCCTATCCAGTCGGATCAGCTCTTTTCGAACAAGGGCGGTGACATATCGAAACACCCTTTCCGAAGGAATGGCCAGATCTTTAGCCAGATCCTTGACCGACCGGGCGCCTTCTTCAAGCCTGCCGAGAATCTCCTGCACCTCGGTTTCTTCCACAATGATCATATCGATGGCGCGATTGAACTCATGTTTTGTAAAAATTTCCCCGTATATGTTTCCGGATTCAAGAAAAGGGGTCCGCTTTCCGATGACCCACCGGATCTTTTCTCCGGCCAGCACGGCCTCGGCTATTTTCAGCTTTTCAAAAATTTCCGGCGCCTTCAATGGATCCCCGCCTTCACCGATGGGACCAAGTTCTTTTATTTTGGCGTCAAACTCGGACACGAGCCGGACAAAAACAGCCGCCTCGCCGGAGGAACATTGTCGAAAGGCAAGGCGTTCTTTATTGACGCCGATATATTCCAGAAGTTTTCGCGTGATGTCGATCTTGGCCTGGGCCTGATAGTTGCCGCTGATGTAGTGACAGTCCCCGAAATGACAGCCCACCACCATGAGTCCGTCCAGCCCTTTTTTAAAGGCCCTGGCCACCGCCGCCGGGTCCATGCGGCCGGTGCACATGAGTCGAACGATCTTGATCTCAGGGGTATATTGCAGCCTGGAAACTCCAGCCAGATCAGCGGCGGAGTAACCTCACCATGTACAGCAGAACGTCAGGATTTTAGGATTAAACATTTTTAAATTCCACTTTATTTGAAATATTACCAACCAAACCATTTAACGATTCAACGATTTAACCATTTAACCGCTCGACTATTCCAAAAACGCTTCGATCTGGGCGTCGATCTGCTCATCGGTAAAAGAATTGATGGACAGTGCATGCTGATAGCAGGTGGCCGCACACACCCCGCACCCCTTGCAGGCTACATCGATGACATGGACCTTTCTCCCCTTTTGGGTATGCTCGATTTCAAGGGCGCCGTATGGACAAAGGGGCACACAGAGCCCGCAACCCCTGCACGCGTCTTCGTCGGCCAATACCGAAATAATCGGTTCCACCACCACCGATCCTTTGGAAAGGGGAATGGAGGCACGGGAAGCTGCGCCGAGTCCCTGGGCGATTGTTTCACGAATATTGGCAGGAAAACGGGCACTGCCGCAAAGAAAGATCCCGTCCGTGGCAAAATCAAGGGGCTTTAACTTCACATGGCCTTCTAAGAAAAAGCCGTTTTCATCCACAGGAACCCGAAGAAGCTGGGATGTTTCACCCACATCCTCATGGGCGACAAGGGGCGTGGACAACACCACAAGGTCTGCCGGAAGCTCCATGTCCTTTCCAAACAGAGAATGGTATACTTTGACGTTGTGGGATTCCACCACCGGAGGTGTTGCCGGATCATAGTGTATGTAACGGACGCCTTTGGCTTTTGAGTCCCGAAACATCTCCTCGTTTTCAACGCCGTACATCTGCATATCCCGGTAAAGAATAAAGACGTGTGCATCCGGGTTGTGATCCTTGACCAGCATGGCATTTTTAACCGCCGTCTGGCAGCAGATCCTGGAGCAGTATGGCCGTTCTTCATTGCGAATGCCCACACACTGGATCATGACGATATTCTTTATTTTCGGGTCCGGGCCTTCCTTGAGACGTTTTTCAAATTCAAACTGCGTGATAACGGTTTGCCCGTCATATCCGTACATCCCGTGGGGAACAAAAGGAGCCCCGCCAACAGCCACCACAATCACGCCGATGTCGATGTTTTTGATACCGGTTTTGGTTTCAATGCCCACCTGGAATTTACCGATAAATCCCTGCACATCCACAACACTGGCTTCGGTGAAGACGGTCACCTTTGGGTGGTTCATTATTGCCCGGACCTTCTCCTGGGCGAAGTCCTTTGCACTGATCATGCTCGGACCGATTCTGTTCAGTTGGTTCAGCATTCCCCCGAGAGATGTCTCCCGTTCCACCAGAACCACTTCATATCCGCGATTGGCCAGACCCAGCCCTGCGGTCAATCCGGCTATCCCTCCGCCGATGATCAGTGCACGGGCAGTCACCTCTGAAATAATGGGATTCTGGGCTTTCAACAGGGCTGCCTTGGCAATCCCCATGGCCATAAGGTTTTTTGCCTTTGCCGTACCGTCTTCTTTTTCTTTCATGTGTACCCAGGAACACTGGTCCCGGATGTTGACCATTTCAAACAGATAAGGATTCAGGCCTGCCTCTTCGCAGGAGCTTCTGAACAGGGGTTCATGGGTTCTTGGGGAGCAGGAGGCCACCACCACCCGGTTTAGGTTGTGGTCCTCGATGCCTTTTTTAATCTCATTGATTCCGGTCTCGGAGCAGGTATACAGGTTCCGCTGGACAAAGGTCACATGGGGAAGGGTCTGGGCATAATCGGCCAGCGCTTCCATGTCCAGATATCCGGCGATATTGGACCCGCAATGGCAAATGAACACGCCGATTCGGGGTTCGGTATGGTTATTTTCAGGCAATGGCTTTTTCCTCTTCTAAGTCCGATTGGAAAATAATTTCTGCGGCCCGCTCTGCGGCGCTTGATGCCTGGGCAACGGATTCCGGCACATCCATGGGCGATTCGGCACATCCACACACAAAAATTCCAGGCACGGTGGTGTCCACCGGAGACAGAGCGCTGGTTTTCACAAAACCATAGTCATCCAGTGCGATTCCAAGGATTTTGGAAAGTTCAACCATCCCCTTTGAAGGTGCACATGCCGTTGCCAGAATCACCATATCAAAATCCTGGGATTTGACCTTTCTTTCTCTGGTGTCTTCATAAATCACAACCGGGTTGTGCTCAGGACCCGCTGTGATCTCGGCCGCCCTCCCACGAACATAGGTAATGCCCGAGGTGTTTCCTCCACGGATCTTATACTCCTCAAACCCTTTGCCCACGGCACGGATATCCATGCCAAAAATTGTGGATGTGGTTTCTGGTTCATGCTCGTTGGCAATGATCGCCTCTTTGATGGAATGCATGCAGCAATAACCGGAACAAAACGGATAAAAGCGAAAGTCCCGTGACCCCACGCATTGAATAAAGGCCAGTCTTTTTGCCGGCTCAAAGGTTTTTGTTTTTTCCTTCAAGGCTTCAAGGGTTTGAACAATGCTCAGATGATCCTGGTAT
>JAOUGB010000229.1 GCA_029857875.1 Desulfobacteraceae bacterium
TGCTAAAAGCAAAACGTAACTTGAACAAATGTAATCAATGCCTATAGAGGGTTTGTAATACTTTTCCATGCCATCACAAAAAAGGCAGTTCATTACTCGGCCTCATTTTGGCTTTTCAGCCAGTCCATAACTTTATCAAACTCAAATTTTAAATACTTGCCGACTCTCAGGCAGGGTATGCTATCCGATCCTTTCAGTCTGGTGCGTGCATACACCCATGAAGGGGGAACTCCTAAAATTTCTGCCAACTCGTTAACTCCGATTAATTTTTGATGCATTGTAAACTCTCCTTTGTTAAGAAATAAAAAAACCCAACTTCAAAAAACTCCGTTGAAGTTGGGCTCATATTACAATGAAATATATATTTATGTCAAAAAAAGTGAATAAACTTAGAAGGTTGTGTAAACCGACCAATTAATCAGTTTACGCATTTTAGCCGGTTTACATCATGGAATCAGCGTTGATAATTTCTTCGGCCTCCTCTCTCGTCCAACCCTTATTTACTAAATTCTTAATCCTTGCTTTCCTCTCTTGGGCGAGTTTTTCTTGCTTCTTTTTTTGTCGATATTTTCTCTGGAACTCATTACGTCTTTCCTTGCTCATTTTGCTTTTGGGTGAACATTTTTTACAATATCTCTGTCTGGGATTAAGTTTAGTTTGAACATAAAATTCCTCACATCTCTCGCAAATTTTTAATTTTCTCCGATCATTGTTAAGTAAAAACAAAATCAAACTATATCCAATAGAACTATAAATAAAAGATTTGAATAGTTCTTGAGTACCCTCACTTTCCATAAAAGGGTTTTCAATGAGTTCGTAAAAACCATCTGGAACCACATAAAACCCTTCTACTAATCGGTCTTTAAAGGGACTATGTGACATATCATTAACAATATCAACAGACCATTTCACAGTTTTTCTGAAATCTCTAAGCAAATTATAAAATTCTTTAATTTCAGAATATTCTTTTCGTTTTGAAATTTGATCTATAATATTAATAAAAAAAAGTTGGTCACATTCATAGCATTTTAATCTTTTTTCACCAACGAAATGTTCTTTCCCGATTTTTGCAATTCTTTCCTCTTTATGAAAACAATTACTACCGCAAGAATCATAAAACAATTCCCATTCATAGCGTCCATTATGTAACAAATATCCAAATACAGACTCAAAAGCACAATCAATCCAAAGAGGACGGGACATAACTTTGGGAAAAGGACTATCTAAATCACTTAAATATTCTAACTTTTCTTTAGCGATTTCTTGAGTATCAAATTTACCAAATTCAACAATGTTATGAATGGTCATTTCTATTAGATCCATGTAATCACCAAAAGGCTCAAAACTGATCGCCCCAGTTATATCCTTAAATATTTTCAGAAGGTTTTTGGGATTATTTCTTAAGGACATATTAGCGTAAGTGAGAAAAAGACTTTCGATTTTTGATGTCATATTCGCCTCCTGTTGCGCCCTAGTCGAGGATCCGGGGAAAGCGGTTCAGGAAAACCGCCTTTCGGGGAGCTCACCCTATCCCCGGAAATTAGGAATATCGGAGGGTTAACTGTTATTTGGTTGCTACCATTTTGCTACTATAATACCCAAATGCAAGGTAAAAAACAATAAAACAAGAAACAATTAATAACCTAATAACACATTGATAATATAAAGACAAAAACAACATTAAATAACAGGAGAAAAAGCCGTAAAAACCATTAAAACAGATTGACACGGTAGAGGTCGTTGGTTCAAATCCAATCGTGCCTACCATGAATACCAAGGGTTTACGGCAATAAAAATGCTGTAAACCTTTTTTGTTTGAAATCTTAAAAAGCTTATATATATCCTGTGGGAATTTTTATATGCTTGACAAGACGACAAAAAAATAAATATTTTGATAGTATTAAATGGATACAAGGAGGAACTGATCATGCAGGACGACTGGACCGAAAAACTGTCATGCGCCATTCAGTGTCATAGATGTGATGAGAAGATGGATTCAAAAGATCCAAGAATTCTTTCTGTTTATGATCATCAAGCCATATGCATGGCATGCAAAAAAGAAGAAGAACAACGGCCGGACTACGAAAAAATTTCCAAAAATACCATCGGGCAGTGTATGATCGATACGGAACTGCAATACAGTGATCCTGCGGGTTTCTGTTATCATCATTTCTATCCATACACTTGCTGATATTCAAACTCTTAACCATCGGATATCAGTGATTCATTTACAAGCCATCTCAAAAAAATACATCTAACGTCCGATTACGGCGTTGCCCCGCATGGCGGGACTCCCCGTTGAATTATATTCCTAAAGGTGGATCGCGAGCCTCTTCAAAATGCTCATATACTCCCATGTATGCTCCGCTTTTTCATCGACTCGCGCCTTTTCCTTGAACGTAATCTGCATCTTTGAGATGGCTTGTAGAATGGCAGCCTAAAAACAATCCTACCTAAAAATATATCGTTGGAAGACAGTCCTGGTAAAGAAATAACATGTTGACATTATCTTTAAGGGGATGTATGAAAATTCAAAAAACCAGACCGACCGGTCTGTCTTGATACGTTTCGCACCTAATACCTATGTTGAGCGATTTTCAAGTTTGCCACAGATACAAGGAAGATGTTGTTTCGCTATAGTCGTCTATGCGGAACTGCATCTGACGCAGTAGATGCGGTGAAATTGGAAATCCCAAAGGGTTCCAAATTATTGAAATTCAAAATATCAGAATACCTTAAAAATATTGTTAAATTAACCATTTCAAAAATTTGAAACGCTCAGCTTAGGTAATAATAAGGCAATAACACCATGACATTGAAAGAGAAAATCATCCACGAATCCCTGCGCCAGTTTTCCACAAAAGGCTTTCTTTCCACATCGATTACCGACATTCTTGAAGCCGTGGGAACATCCAAAGGCGGTCTATACAATCATTTTAAAAACAAAGAAGCCCTCTTCTTTGCTGCATTGAGCGAGGCACGAAAGATCTGGCGGCAAAGAAACCTTGAAGGATTAAAGGACCTGGAGCGGCCCATGGAAAAGATTAAAAAGCTGCTTGAAAATTACCGTGACCGCTACCTTGCCGATTCCGAAAACTTCCCTGGTGGTTGTATTTTTGTCACCCTTGCTGTGGAATTAAACGATCAGCGACCCCATTTGGCCCGGGAGATGAACGAGGGGTTTTTGAGGTTCAAGGGCATGTTGAAACGGCTGCTGGATCAGGAGAAAAATGCCGGCAATTTAAAGGACGAAATTGATACACAACGGGTTGCCGAACTGATTTTCTCAGGCATTCTAGGCGCCAGTGTCATGTATATTTCAGACAAATCAATGATGACTCTGGATCGGAATATCCGGTCTTTAACTGAATATTTGGACATGATTATGAAATAAGAAGTGTATTTATAGCGCTCGATTAGGGCTATAATGAAAACGGTTGTAGATTGTAAATTCTAATATCTTTTAAACTTTAAAAAAAGACCAGTCGGTCTCTTGTCGAAAGGAGGTAAGGGTATGGATTTTTTGCTGTCAGAAAGAGAGGAACTTTTAAGAAAGTCGGTCAGGGAGTTTGCCGAAAGTGAAATATCGCCCAAGATTGAAGCCATGGAAAAGACCGGCGAATTTCCGGTTGAACTGATGGAACCCATGGCCAAGATGGGAATAACCGGAATCATTGCACCGCCGGAATACGGTGGGGTCGGGCTCGGTTATCTGGCCAGAACCATTGCTTTAGAAGAGTTGAGCCGGGTGTGTGCGGCAATTTCCATGGGCATGCAGGTTCACCACATGGCCATTTCCGCACTGAATGATTTTGGAACCGATGCGCAGAAACAAAAGTACATTCAGCCGCTGGCCAAAGGTGAGACCATGGGCGTTGTAGCCGTTACCGAACCTTCGGGAGGATCCGATGTGGTGGGGATGCAGGCAACGGCGGAACCCAAAGGGGACAAATGGATTCTCAACGGCCGGAAATGCTTTATTACCAATTCGCATACCTCTGATTTTTGGATCGTCATCGCAAAAACTGCCGAAGGTGCCAAAGGCCTGTCTGCGTTTATTGTAGAAAAGGATCATCCTGGTGCAAAGACCGGCCGGGTTGAGCACAAAGTCGGACTTCGGGGCGCCAACACCGGAGAACTGGTGTTTGACAATTGCGAGATTCCCAAGGAAAATATTCTGGGACAGGAAGGCGGCGGTCTTGCCGTAGCTTTGAAAACCGTCAGCGAGTCCGGACGCCCCGGTATGGCGGCCACGGCACTGGGTATCGTCGGTGCATGCCTTGAAGAAGCGGCGAAATTTGCCAGTGAAAGGGTGCTTTACGGAAAACCGATCAGCTCGCTTCAGGCCATCGGTTTTTATCTGGCGGAGATTTATACGGAACTCGATATATGCCGTTTGCTCTGCTACCGGGCAAGTTGGATGAAGGACCAGAATATGAGATGCGACACAGAAAATGCCATGGCCAAATCTTACACCTGTGATGCTGCCGTGCGTTGTGCCAGTAAAGCGGTTGAAATTCACGGCTCTTACGGTATTTTGCAGGAATACAAAGTTCAGCGGCTTTTACGAGACGCCGTGGTCACGGTGCCTGCCGGCGGAACCGGGCAAATCGGCAAAGTCGTATTGGCGAGAGCTGCATTGGCTCCTTACAAAAAGAAAACCTAAGTTGAGCGTTTCAAATTTTAAAAGGGGATAAAATATCTTTTATTTTTAATGAATTAGCTTTATTTATATTTTTAAAATTTGAAACCCTTCGGGCTTGCCGATCTTACCGCATCTACTGCGTCAGATGCCGTTCCGCATAGCTGACTATAGCGAAACGACATCTTCCTTGTATCTGCGGCAACCTCGACAATCGCTCAAATTAGGAAAAAAATAGGTAGATCTTCAATGAAACGTGTTATTGTCTGCATGAAGCCGGTCCCGGACCCAAAAGCATGGGACCGGCTCAAAATGGATCCTGTATCCAAGACCCTGATCCGCGAAGGAATTCCCAGCGT
>JAOUGB010000003.1 GCA_029857875.1 Desulfobacteraceae bacterium
CAACACCTGATCCATGGAAAAATTTTCTATGCCCATGTAGTACACTGCTGTATCGATGAGTGCCGCCATGGGCACGATGCCGATGACCTCGCTGCCGGCAACATTTACACCATATCTCTTGGCTTCCATTTTGATAAGCTCAAATGACCTGTAAAGGGCTGTTTTCGTATAATCCGTCATGTTCATGGAAACCTGAACCATGCCTCTTTCTTCTAATTTTACGCCAATACCCTTGCAATATCGCAATCCTCCGCTGATATGCCTGACCTTTTCTGCAATATCGTTTGCGATGGCAAGGTTGTCTGTATCTAAATTTACGTTAAAGGCAACCAACGGCATTCTGGCGCCAAGGGCTGTTACGCCGGCAGTTGGATGAATTTTCTCCGGCCCGAAATCGGGTTTCCATTCCGGCTTCTTAATTTTATCAGCCATCCCTTCAAACTGGCCTTTTCTAATATTGGCAAGGTTTCGTCTTTCGGGCCGGGTCGCCGATGCTTCATATAAAAATACAGGCAAATTAAATGTTTCGGATACGTGTTTGGCAATCTGTATTGACAGATCCACTGCTTCTGCCATGGAGACATTTTTTATAGGGACAAATGGAACAACATCCACAGCTCCCATTCTGGGGTGTTGTCCTTTGTGACGTCTCATATCGATGACATCGATCGCCGAACGGAATGCGTCATATAAGGCTGTTTTCAAAGCATCCGGCTTACCCACAACCGTTACAACCAGACGGTTATGGTCTTCATCCCTTTGATAATCCAAAAGTTTGACGCCGTCTTTTCCCTGAAAGGGTTTAATGATTTTTTCTATTTTATCCAAATCCCGTCCTTCACTGAAATTGGGCACACATTCGATAATCTTATTCATGACTGTCATGGTTTTATCCCTCTTTCAAATGAATCGCTATGACATTGTAAATATTTTTTCGCACAATTGTATTTTTCATTTCATTATATTATTGATAACGTAATGGATACAATAAGAAATTTTTTAGTCCTTTGAAACAAATTGATTTCAAAGCAGCTTTCAGTAAAAATTTAATTATACCTGAAGCGGTAATGTTTTCAAAAGGCTAAAGTGTTACAGATTTTTGCAATTAGATGAGGGGGCGGGGAGTTTTTCTAAATCGTCGCTTCATGGATAATCTTTTTTTAAAACGCGTGAACTCGTGGCAAGGGCTCGTAAAGAAAGAACAGGGATCAATCTTTAAAAAAGCAATAAGTTTGCCACAAAATCTGCATTTTTTTAAAGACGCGATTTCGGCATGCGCCTGTTCTTTCTAACGATCCCTAAGCCACTCAAACAGCACCCGCTTTAAAAAAAGATCATCCATTCCGCTAATACTCAAGGATTTAGAAGAAAAATTCCCCGAGGACTCAATTAGATACAATTCGTAACCCTAACAATAAGGATGGTTTATTATGAAACCGGTCATGATTGGAATGGAGAAAATGACCCTTGAAGATCTGGTGAGTATTGCAAGGCATGGTGTCAAGATTCAATTGACCAAAGGATCCGTACAACGGATCAATAAAGCCCGTCAGTTGATCGAACAGTGGGTGAAAGAAGAAAAATCCATTTATGGGGTTACAACCGGTTTTGGCGCGCTGAGTGATGTTGCCATATCGAAAAAAGATACAAGGCAGCTTCAGCAGAATATTCTCATGAGCCATTCAGCAGGAACAGGCGATATGTTTGATGAAGAAACGGTTCGGGCTGTTATGGCACTTCGTATCAAAGATTTTGCCTTGGGTCATTCGGGCATCCGTCTGGAAACAGTTCAACATCTCATAACAATGCTCAACAAAGGCATTTATCCCGTTGTCCCTGAGAAAGGTTCTGTTGGTGCAAGTGGCGACTTGATTCCCCTAGCACATCTTTCCTTGGTTATTATCGGTTTGGGAGAGGCCTATTACAAGGGACAGCGAATGTCAGGGGCGGAAGTATTAAACCATTGTGGCATAACGCCCCTCAGGTTGGAAGCGGCAGAGGGGCTTGCACTGATAAACGGGACACAGGTCATGAGTGCTGTTGGCGGGCTTGCGGTTTATGATGCCATGAATCTTGCCAAACTAACGGATATTGCTTCAGCCATGAGTCTCGAAGTCCTCATGGGGAGCCGAATGGAATTCGATCCAAGAATTCACAAAGTTAGACCCCATCCAGGACAGGCTGCGGCTGCCGATAATATGTATCGGATTACTCAAAACAGCGAAATTGTCACCTCTCACAAAGACTGCCACCGTATTCAGGACGCATATACGTTAAGGTGTTCCCCGCAGGTTCATGGCGCCAGCAAGGATGCTGTTTTTTATGCTAAAAAAGTGCTGGAGACAGAGATAAACGCTTCTACAAATAATCCACTCATTTTCCCGGAATCACGAGATTTTTTGTTGGGTGGAAATTTTCATGGCCAGCCAATCGCCCTGGTAATGGATTTTCTTTGCATGGGTGTTTCGGAATTTGCGAATATTTCTGAACGCCGTATCGAACGACTGGTGAATCCCAAATTAAGCGGCCTCCCTGCATTTCTTGTTCGAGACGGCGGCCTTAATTCAGGATTTATGATTGCCCAGTATGTGGCTGCAGCCCTTGTCTCAGAGAACAAAGTTCTTTCCCATCCTGCTTGTGTGGACTCTATCCCGACGTCCGCCAATAAAGAAGATCATGTATCCATGGGAACGATTTCTGCGCGCAAGTGCAGAGAAATCATAAAAAATGCAGAGCAAGTCATCGCCATTGAGCTTCTGTGTGGTGCTCAGGCACTGGATCTTTTCACCAATATGAAACCTGGTGAAGGAACGCTGGCTGCTTATACCATCATCAGGAATACCGTACCCCATCTGGATGGCGACCGTATCATGCATAAAGATATTGATTCGGTTAAACAGTTGATGCGAAACAATAAGATTTTGGATGCGGTGGAAAAAAAGGTGGGAAAGCTGCTGTAAGTCAAAAAAAATCCGCTTTAAAGGAATTATAATTTTTCTATGTATTCATAGAGCAACGGGTGGGTACAGACTTCATAGTATTTTTTATCTGTCTTTCGAATGATACTAAAATCGTGAGGGGAAATAACAGGTATTCGATCTTCTCGTATAATTAATCTGTGGTACTTGCCGGTTACCGTCGGAAATTTTCCTGTGTGAACTCTAATCTTCTCCGATTGTAACTCCGGGATGTGACACTCTAATGATTTTAGGTCGATTTCTTGTGATAGTTTTTCAAAACCATCGGCATTCAATTCAATACCGTTTACATTATGGCGCAACAACACATTATCTGTCGGTGTGCCGGCGCTATTTTCTGATGCTTTTTGAAACACATAAAGATTAAACGGATTTTTTGGGTTTGAGATTTCTTGAGACAATGGTTTCGTACATTTGGACATTCGATCCGCCGCATTAATGGCAGGTGAGATCATGATGCGGTTACTTTCATCAAAGAGAAATGTCGGAGCGCTGTTATTATAACTTATTCCGATGCCCAGTTCGAGCACCGGAAGTTTATGTTTTTCACTTTGTGAGTTATATTTCTGTACAATCTGAAGTATTTTCCTTGCTATGCCACAGGCCCGCGCGACACAATACCATTCTTCAGGTGTATCTTCACGTTCAGATATTGCCAGGATAATTGCATCACCTTCTAGGAATACCTTTTCGGCCGAATAATCAAATAAAATGCTGGTAATGGGAACAAAAAAATTAAGATTGAAAAAGGATGCCGGGTTTAATCCTTTTTCTTTCATCTTAAGGGTAATATGTGTGGAATCACGCAGGTCCGCCTTGATAACCACATGATGGATGATCGGCTTTTCCTCCGGTGGCTGTTCGTCGGGCAGTAAAAGTTCATACAAAATATTATTTTCACGTGAAAGGTCGATGATCTTTTGTTCCGATACCAGATTAATGCTGTCCATGGCGTCTTTGAGCGTTAAAAAATTTTGAAAATCTCTGTGATAACGGGCAAAGTCATTTATAAATTGAATTAAATACTTTTTTTTCTCTTGAACGGTAATTTTTCTCAAATCTGCAATCTTTTTTTTCAAAGGTAAAAGGGAGAAAGATTTACCATAAAATCCTTTTACCCGAGAAAGCTGACTTGCGATATTCTTCCTTTGTTTGGGTTGAATCAGAAACTGTAAAACCTGATGAGGTACCAAAGGCGGGCAATACTCGAAATAGACAGATTTCATTTCATAAAAAGCGGTAATCCGTTTCACAAGGCCGTTCTTGTTAAATTTTTTATAGAAAAAATTTAACAGCTTTTCTTGGTTTTTGGCCAGTTTCTTGAGATTTTCGACGTCCTTTTGAGCCTTTTTTTGGTTTTTTAGTGATTGATAACGCTCCCAGGATTTAAAGCTGTTAAACAACAAATCGATATTATCAACATGGTTTAACCATATATCTATTGCGTCATAGCGGGTATCCTGATAATTTTTTCCAAATTTACCATACACCTTTTGGGTGATTTTTGCTTGATTTATAGATCCACCCGCAACAGATGAATCCGTTAAAAATATTTTTAAAAGAATCTTTCTTAATAGACTTCTGATTAAAAACAACAAATTTTCATAACTATCCGGATCCTCAAAACGGTGGCCGATCAATACATATTCATCCATCATAAATAAATCTTCAAACGGGTTCTCTACATGGATGATGGGATTGGAAAAGACATCATCAGGAAAAACTGTCTCAGATCCCAAAATCGACTCGCGCATCTCTGCTATGTTTTCGTGCTGAACATCTATCAAATACTGAAACAGCTCTGCAGCAACGTCAAGTAAAATGGATTTCTTATTCTGCTGTATCTCGGATAGTTTCTCTTTTATTTTTATATAGCTGTTCAACCCTTCGCTGGATGCGATTTCATGTCTTCTGGCATTATCATTAAAATTCTCAATCAATTTGCTGTATTGACGTGGAATTTCTTCCGCTAATTTTTTGACAATGGTTATCTGAGCTAATAGATCGATTTGGATTTCTGAAGCAGACTTTGCCTGATTGATTGCAGCATGCAATACATCGCGGCAAAGATGTTTAAACTCGTCTCGTTCAGTGACCAAGCTCGATGTTGGGTCGATATTCAATATTTTTTTGGCTTTGGCGTGTTTTAGAAAAAGTTGATAAATCAATTTGCTGATTGATTTGCAAAAATCCGGACTTAAAAGAACATCATGGCGGATATTGTCCACACCCGGAGTCAGTCGGTCCAACGAGAATTTCACCGAATAAGCTTTGAGAGGAAGCCCTGTAAGATCTGATAAATTTGAAAACAATGTAAACATTATCTTAAATCTATGCGTCGTTTTGTATAATATAAACTTTTAATAAAGAATTTAGATCCAATATTGTTATTCCGGCTCAGATTTAAATTCCAAGCATTTTTTTTAACGTTATAATTATATCATGAAAATTCATATTCCTCAAGATTCACGTATCTCTTAAACACATTATCGGCATTAGATATTTTTGCCTTAAGTGGTATTAATCCTTCTATATACGAAATATGAGATGATGTTTTACAAGGGATGGGTATTATGATAAAAATAAAATAAACCGTTAACCATGGAGAGATTCAACAAATAAAAATATCCTGAACCTTAAGTTATATTTAATAATTTGCCTTTAATAAGGAGGTCCCAAATGACACTAAAAATGACGTGGTATGGACATGCATGTTTTTTAATTGAAGCAGACAAAACAAAGCTGCTGACCGATCCCTTTATTACCGGCAACCCTTTGTCTCCAGTCCAAGCAGATGAGGTTGAGGCGGATTATATCCTTGTTTCGCACGGACACGGGGATCATTTAGGCGATACTCTGGACATTGCAACAAGAACCGGAGCCACCGTGATTTCAAACTATGAAATTCAAAATTGGATCGTAAATCAGGGATTCGAAAATGTTCATCCGCAACATATCGGCGGTGGCTTCGATTACCCTTGGGGCCGTGTTAAATTGACGATTGCCCATCATGGGTCAGCACTTCCCGATGGCACCTACGGCGGTAATCCTTGTGGCTTTCTGTTTTACATCCAGGGGAAAAAGATTTATCATGCCTGCGATACAGGCCTTTTTTACGATATGAAGCTTATCGGAGAAGAGGGAATCGATTTGGCAATTTTACCCATTGGTGATAACTTTACCATGGGACCGGATGATGCCTTGCGAGCGGTAAAACTGATTGAACCGACACACGTCATTCCGATTCACTATAACACCTTTGATGTGATCAAACAGGATGCGTATGCTTGGGCCGATAAAGTGAAAAAAGAAACCTCGGCCAAGGTAACGGTTATGAAACCGGGAGACGTTCTTGAGCTTTAGCCTTGATTACTTTAGAACTCCATTCAGCGTCATTCGTTATTGTTTGTTTTCGATGGGTTGGGGTTAACAAAAACGTTTTTGTTCCTTGACCTGAAAGAATTTGTAATATTATGCCGCAAAGAGATTATTATCAGATATTAGGTGTGGAAAAAGATGCCGGCCCGAAAGAGATCAAAGACGCCTACCGGCAGTTGGCCTTTAAATATCATCCAGACCGAAATAGAGAGAATCCTGAAGCTTCCGAAGAAATGAAATCTGTTAATGAAGCCTACGCTGTCCTTTCGGATACGGCGAAAAGACATGAATACGATACCTTGAGGCAGCGGTATGGGTCCTCTGCTCATCACCAGTTTAGGAGCAACTACTCTGAACAAGATATTTTCAGTGGCTCAGATATCAACCATGTCTTTGAAGAAATGGCAAAGGCATTTGGATTCCGGGGAGTTGACGATATTTTCAGGGAATTTTACGGGAAGGAATACCGAACCTTTCAGTTTAAACGCCCCGGCATTTTTGCAGGAGGATTTATATTTACCGGCCCTTTTAAAAGAGGTGAATATGGTCAATCCGTGTTACCCCCGTCGGGCAAACTTGGAAAACTCTCCAGATTTTTGTTAAAACAAATCAGTGGGTTTCAAATGGCAAAAAACGGTAAAGATGTGGATGACGTCATTCGCTTGACCCCCGAACAGGCACTGAAGGGCGGTCCTTATGCGTATTTTTTGCGAAAAAAAGCCAAGAAACTGGTGGTGAAGATCCCGCCGGGAGTCCGTGAAGGGCAGCGAATAAGGCTTGCGGGAATGGGGGAGGACGGGAAAGGTGGGGGAACGTCCGGAAATCTTTATTTAAAAGTTCAGATCAAAAGACCTCTCATTCAGAAAATAAAAAAATCTATTGCCGATCTTCGCAAACGGTGAATAAAGGGCGGTCCGAAATAACTATTTTTCAGACGACGCCTTTTAAACCGATCTCCTCGGAAACTTCCCGCATGCCCATAATTGTATCCGTAATCAGTTCTGTTCGTTCCATGCCCAGCATTTGTGCACCCTTATCAATGATAGACCGATCGACGCCGGCGGCAAATCGCTTATCCTTCCATTTCTTTTTTACGGATTTGGCGTTTAAATCCATAACACTTTTTGAAGGGCGCACCAGGGCAGTTGTTACCACCAGACCGGTAAGTTCATCGATGGCATAAAGCACCTTTTCGAGTTCTGTTTTCGGCTCAACATCCGAGCAAATCCCCCATCCGTGACTGACCACCGCACGGATGTATTCTTGGGGCCAGTTATTTTCCTTTAGAATCTCCTCGGTTTTGCGACAGTGTTCTTCTGGAAACTGCTCATAATCGAGGTCATGAATCAGGCCGATAATTCCCCATTTTTCTTCGTCGTCTTCTCGTTTTCGGGCAAAATAGCGCATCACACCCTCCACGGCCAGCGCGTGTTTAATAAGGTTTTCATTTTTATTGTATTTTTTTAGAAGGTTAAAGGCTTGTTCGCGGGTTGGAATATTGGAATTCATTTTTTTCTCCTAGGGTAAGGATGTCAAACTGCATTGCCAGGAACTATACCCATAAATTTGTTTTATTGTAAATACCGATATAGAAAAATCCCTTGACAGGCACTGGCATATCCTTTAGAAAATCTGATAAGGTGCCTGTTAAAGGCTTAATAGGGAATCCCGTGAGAATCGGGAGCGGTCCCGCCGCTGTAATCCCGCCCTTTTTAATTAAGGGAACCTTTTTAGCAAATATGTGCCACTTTTCCGATAAACTGGAATGGGAAGGCCGCTAAAAAGGCGGGAAAGTCAGAAGACCTGCCTGAACAAGACAGATACACCTCCGCGGCATGACGGGGTGA
The DNA here is from genome assembly GCA_029857875.1 of Desulfobacteraceae bacterium. Lineage (GTDB taxonomy): Bacteria > Desulfobacterota > Desulfobacteria > Desulfobacterales > UBA11574 > UBA11574. The sequence continues at coordinate 8,204 of JAOUGB010000003.1, forward strand.
TGTGGCTTCAGCAAAATAGGGTCAAGTAAACTGGGTGCAGCCCTTCAATCTTTTGTTATGAGATTGAAGGGCTTTTTTATTTGTATGTATAAGGCATCTTCGGCGGGGCTGAAAAAAATGATGAAAGGAGGTGAGGGAAATGAAAACGGGATTAATTGTGTATGTTGTCGGAACAGAGCCTGTCGATTGGGATGCAGATTCTGAGTTGAGGGCCATCAAGCAAAGCAGCCGAGCAGACCTGGTTGAGATCATCACCGTCAAGTCAGGTCATTTTGATGTTTTGGATGCATGGTGGTCTCTTTTGACCAGGGGAATGAAGCGAATTGTCTGTATAATTGGAGAATTTACTCCAAACGGCAATCTGACCCTTAAGAAACGTAAGCTTTGTCTGTGTGGATAGGAAATGGGGCGGTTGTCATATTCAAGGGATGTTTTTAGCGGATAAGAATACAAACCTTAACACCCCCGATTGAGTCTTTTGATCAATTGGGGGTTTAACTGAGATCATAAAGTTCAGGTCTTCTGTTGGGCAAAAAGTATCGCATCCGGTGCTCTCTAACCCGGTTGAGGTCTTTGGATTTTAGATCAGCAAGAACCAGACTTTCCTTGTTGCTTAAACTTTTTTTAATAATTTTTCCGGATGGACCAATGATCACTGCGATACCTGGAAAACGAAGCCCTTTTTCATTTTCCCCGGTTTGGTTGCAGGCGACGATAAATAGACCGTTATCAAACGCTCTTGCCGTGAGATGGCGCATCCATGATATGTATTTCTCTTCGGGTGTTCCTCTTGGGGATGCATGAGGAATAAAAATAAGATCAGCGCCTTTTATTGCCATGTGGGTGGAAAGTTCAGGGAAATGGGCATCATAACAAAGTTGTATTCCGAACTTGACACCCCTTGCATCAAACAAGGGAATCGTATCGCCTGGTGTGAAAATGCCTTGTTCAGGAGGGGCGATGTGTAACTTTCGATAGACGCCCACAAATCCGTCCGGTTTTATGGCCAGGTGGCTGGAAAAAATATGACCTTTTTCATCTTTTTCAACAATTCCTGCCAAAATGACAATTTTTTGAGATTTAGACAAATTTGAAAGATCCTGGGTTATAGGACCGGGAACAGGTTCTGCTGCATTCTTAATCTCTTCGAGATTACTGTAGCCCGTGATATTCAATTCAGGAAAACATATGACATGGGCACCTTTATTTTTTGATATCGTTATCCAATGGACCATGGCGTCGAGATTACGACGCACATCCCCTGCAACGGAACGAAAAATCATGGCGGCAATACGGATGTCTTGCATAGCGAATTTAGTACGGTCGGTTGTTGGGTTTGATACGATGTATCCGGGTAATTGATATCCAAAATTAAAGATCAAAATGTGCTTTAATTTTATACATTTTTGTTGCAGGCAGGTTTATAATTCCTTTTACACCCGTCTCCTGAGAGATATTTTCAAGGTTATTTTTTATTTCATCCATGGATTGAGCGATAAAGGTGAACCAGATGTTATACTTATTATCCCGCCGGTAATTATGGGTTACCCCTGGATAACGGTTAACGGCCCTGGCAAAACTGTCAATTTTGTCCCGGGAGACTTTTGCCGCACAGAGAGTACTGACAAATCCTAATTTTTCAGGAACAAAATTACCGCCGATCCGGCGGATAATTCCTTTTTTCTTCAGCCGTTTTAGTCTCATGATAACTTGATCTTCCGAAAGATGAAGGTTTTGGGCAATTGAAAGATAGGGACGGGACGTGATAGGAAAGTCGGATTGAATCCGATTAAGTATCGCCCGGTCAATTTCATCTATTGACAGCATGGTTTACTCCTGAAATTTTTCTTTTATCAGATGCACATGGACCTTTCTGGTTCGGGGGCCGTCAAATTCACAGAAAAATATTCCCTGCCACGTACCCAGGATCAGTCGATCATTTTCTACGGCGATCAGTTCTGAAGGCCCGATAAGCGTAGATTTGATATGGGCCGGCGAATTTCCTTCCAGATGACGATATCCCGCCTTCCATGGTATGATTGTGTTGATGATCATCAAGATATCATCTTTTACACTCGGATCAGCACTTTCATTAATGGTTACGGCAGCAGTTGTGTGCGGGACATAAAGCATACAGAGCCCCTGGCCGATGCCTGCAGAAAGGACGATATCCTGAATTTTAGATGTGATATCGATCATTTCCGTCCTATTGTTCGATTTAATTGTGCAGATCATATCATCTCTCCATTACATAAAAAAAGCCCTGCAAAAATGCAGAGCTTTTTTTGTAAAATGGGTAAACCAATTGTTGTCTTTTAAATTAGACACATCCTGTGGGCTTCGGAAGACCGGCCATCTTACATGCTCCCTTGCCGGGGCCTGAGGGGAACAGTTCATAAATATGTTTCAGCTTAAAACCAGTTACTTTTGAGAGGATACGAACCATAGGAGCAATCCCATTTTTTTCATAGTATTCCTGAAGAACCTTAATTACCTTCTTGTGCTCCTCATTCAATTCTTCAATCCCTTCCTGATGCTTTACCCACTGCACCCACTCTTCACACCAGTTTTCGTAGGTGTCGATAAAGCCGTCTTCATCTACGGTAAATGTCTTTCCCATATAATCAACTGTTGCCATTCAAAACCTCCTTTTTACTTTAATTATTTTTATGGCTTTCTGCCTATTCCTTTTTTAAAAGACTTAAAACAATTATCTGATTGATTTGTCAATGTCAATATGAAAAATATAAATACTTTTTATTTGATAAAGATAATATATTTTACATTTTTGATTGCCTTAACTGCAATGCCGATTTTATTTGAAAGCAAAAAAGAAATCCTGCAGATGATGCTTAATTTGAAAAAGTAGGAAAGGATGCTTGATGTATTTTAAGGGTGTTGAACCAAGGGTGATTGTCATATGCGGACCAACGGCTTTGGGGAAAACATCTATGGCCATTCATCTTGCAAAACACTTCGATGGTGAGATTATCGGAGCTGATTCAATGCAGATATACAGATATATGGATATCGGAACAGCCAAGCCCACATTGTACGAGCAAGCTCGTGTCAAACACCATATGATCGATGTCATCGACCCGGATGAACATTTTGATGCCAGGAAGTATGCAACCCTGTCCCATGAAAAGGTTATGGAACTTCATGGACAAAATATAATCCCCTTTGTTGTCGGGGGAACAGGACTTTATATCAAAGCACTCTTTCACGGTCTTTTTAAAACCGAAGCATCAGATTCTGATATCCGTGGCCGTTTAAAAGCAGAAGTTCAAGCCTACGGCAGCGCTTATTTATACAAAAGATTATGTCGGCAGGATCCCGACACGGCCAAAAAGATACACCCTAACGACACATACAGGATCATGAGGGCTCTGGAAGTATACGCGTTAACCGGAAAAACACTTTCGGAACTCCACCAGGCCCATGGTTTTAAAGACATTCCGTTCGTCGTTCTGAAAATCGGTCTTCATATCAATCGGGAAATACTTTATGATCGTATTAACAAAAGAGTGGATATAATGATCAACAGTGGTTTTGTTGACGAGGTAAAAAGACTGCTGGTAATGGGATATTCGCCGAAGCTGAAATCCATGCAGTCCATCGGTTATCGCCATATCGTCAATTTCATAGAAGGTCATTGCACATGGGATGAGACGGTAAGGACACTGAAGCGGGATACAAGAAGATATGCAAAACGTCAAATGACGTGGTTCAAAGCGGATCCGGAAGTAATATGGAAAGAACCGGAAGCCTTAGAGGATATCAAAGGGTTGATAAAAAAATTCTTGCAAGGGGGATAGATATATATCTAAATAGGACCTAAATTGAGCGATTGTCGAATTTGCCGGTCGTAAGATCCCGCCTTTCGGGGAGATGCAAGGCATGAGACATGCAGCCCCGCTGAATTAAGCGGGATAAACCTCCGTATGCTACTGCAAATGTCTCATAACGATGCAGATTCGGTAATCCTCCTGAGGCGGATAAAACTTGGCAAGCCCGAAGGGTTTCAAATGGTGACAATATTTTAAATAAATACATTCACATATTGGATGAGACCTGTTAGCGATTATCGCAATGTATATTTATCTATAATTATTAATTTGTTATCTTCCTTTCACTATTTGAAACGCTCGGTTTAGGAAGAAATTATCATGAAGATAGCCATAGCACAGATAAATCCGATTATCGGCGACTTTAAACACAATTTTGACAAGATCAAGCATTTTGCAGATCAGGCCGCTAAGCTTCAGTGCGATCTTGTTGTCTTTTCAGAACTTGTGATTACAGGATACCCCCCTCGAGATCTTCTTGAGAGAAGGGATTTTATCAGTGCGAATCTTGCCTGTTTAGAACGGCTGCTGACCTCCATCCGAGGAATCGGGGTGATATGCGGCTTTGTGGACAAAAATCCAGCGGGAAAAGGAAAACCGCTATATAACACGGCCATTCTTTTTGAAGACGGCAACATCATTCATAAGGTTCATAAAAGGTTACTGCCGGTCTATGACATATTTGATGAGCGGCGATACTTTGAGTCCGGCAGGGAAAGTCTGCCATGTTCGTACAAGGGACACAGGATAGGGCTTACAATTTGTGAAGATGCCTGGAATGACGAAGATATTTTCCCAAAAAGAATTTATGCTCATGACCCCGTGGCCCAGACTGTTCAAGCCGGGGCTGATCTGGTGATCAATATCGCCGCATCTCCTTATTATCTGGGACACGATACATTCAGACAAAACATGTTCGCGTTCATGGCACAAAAATACAGGCTTCCCTTTATGTTTGCCAACCAGGTCGGCGGCAATGACAGCATTCTTTTCGATGGGTCAAGCTCGGTTTTCGACAAAAATGGTAAAGCGATTGCAAGGGCTTCAGACTTTACAGAAGATGTTGTGATCTTTGATTCAAAAACATTACAAGCCAGCAAAGACAGCATTCACAACGTTTCACAATCGGATACGGAATCTATATTAAAAGCCTTGGTGATGGGAACCCACAACTATGTGACTAAGTGCGGTTTTTCCAAAGTGGTTATCGGTTTGAGTGGGGGTATTGATTCAGCTCTGACCGCATGCATTGCAGCCAGGGCTTTGGGTCCAGAGAATGTTTCTGTGGTTTTTATGCCGTCTCCGTACACATCAAAAGAAAATTTTGAAGATACACAAAAGCTGGCCGCGAACCTGGGCGTATTTCTGACCACCATCCCCATAGAAAGCATGTTTAAAGAATTTTTAAGGTTTCTTTCACCTGGGTTTAAAGACACCGAACCGGATATTACAGAACAAAACATTCAGGCCAGAATCAGAGGCACCATCCTTATGGCACTTTCCAACAAACATGGTGCGCTTGTTCTCTCCACAGGCAACAAGTCTGAACTTGCCGTTGGGTATTGTACGCTCTATGGTGATATGACCGGCGGCCTGGCTGTCATTTCGGACATTCCAAAAACTATGGTTTATGATCTTGCGCATTTTATCAATCAGGAAAAAGAGTTTATCCCTCCCCGAATCATCACCAAAGCGCCTTCCGCCGAACTCAAACCTGATCAACTCGACCAGGATGATCTACCGCCTTATGACATTCTTGACGCTATTTTAAAAGAATACATCGAAGAGGTTAAGGGAATTGAAGATCTGGTTCAAATGGGGTTTGATAAAAGGGTTGTCGAAGATGTAATTTCCAGGGTTGACAGGAATGAATACAAACGGCATCAGGCGGCGCCGGGTCTTAAGGTGACGTCAAAGGCGTTTGGTTATGGCAGAAGATATCCTTTGGCGAAGCGGTACACAGGAAAATCCGAACTCTAGGTTAACCATCAATATGCTTTCCCTGCCATGTATCCCTTGTTTCTAGTGTTTTCCGGATGAGAGCGATGGTTTCCGTCTTTTTAAGGGACCATGTGGGTGCCACCAATTCATTTGGATGCGGATCTCCGGTCAGACGCTGAATAACCATGTGTTTTGGAATACGTTCCAAAAAATCACAGACGATATCTATGTATTCATTTTGCTCCAGACATCTGTATTGGTTCGTATGGTAAAGCTTATCCAGTTTTGTACCCTTTACAACGTAAAGGAGATGAAGTTTGATACCGTCTATTCCCATATCGGCAACAGCCCGAGCTGTTTGGAGCATATGAACCTTTTTTTCCTGGGGAAGACCGAGAATCACATGGGCACAGATGTTGATACCCCTGTTTTTTGTCGCGTCCACAGCCCCTTTGAAACAGTTGAAATCATGCCCTCGATTGATCAAGGCAAGGGTAGAATCATTGGCCGATTGCAGACCGTATTCGATCCAAACCAGATAATTGTCCACATATCCCTGTATAAGATCCAGGATCGGTTCGTTGACACAATCCGGTCTTGTACCGATGGAAATTCCAACCACATCTTCAACGCTAAGGGCCTGTTCATATAGATGTTTAAGCGTATTTAAAGATCCATAGGTGTTTGTAAATGATTGGAAATATGCTATAAATTTTTTTGCTTTATAGCGTTTAAACAGTGCACTTTTCGCCGTTACAACCTGATCGATAACCGAAAGTCCTTTTGTACGGGCCCCGGTGCCGGAGCCTCTCACATTACAGTAGATACATCCGCCTGTGGAGATGGTTCCGTCCCTGTTTGGACAGGAAAGACCGGCATCAATGGTGATTTTTTGAACTCTGCATCCAAAGATATTTTTCAGGTAGGTGTTAAAGTCATTGTATCGTTGACGCATTTTTCTCGGTTTCGGGAAGGGGGTATTGTTTCAAGTTTGTTTTTGGCGAATTAATGATTAGTTTATTAGGTTAATATATACATTTTTGCAGAAAAGATGTAAAATAATTAATAATGAATTCGCAAAATATCGAATTCATCTAGTGTTAGATGCCCAAACACGAAATACCAAATATTTTCGATAAAAGGTTTTATTCTGGCTTTCTAGGAAACCATAATTAAAACCTAAATTGAGCGATTTTCGAGTTTGCCGCAGATTCAAGGCGAAGTGCATGAAGCCATAGTGGACTATTGCAAATGCACTTCAACGCGGAAGATGCGGCAAGATCGGAAATCCCGAGGGGTTTTAAATTGTGACATGTCTTGCAAGCTTTAATTGCACCTAATGATTGTAAGACGCAATCATCACAATATCAACATAATAGCTCGATAATATGGCAAAGGTTATTAGACATCTTTTAATGTCACAATTTGAAACGCTCACTTTAGGTAAAAGTAAAATCATTGTCTATGTCAGTTTATAGAAAAAAGTACGATATTATTGTCGTTGGTGCCGGCCATGCCGGATGTGAGGCTGCGCTTGCTGCTGCCAGAATGGGTTGCTGTGTACTTCTTTTTGCCATAGATCTGGATAAGTTGGCGTCCATGCCCTGTAGTCCATCCATTGGAGGCATGGCAAAAGGTCAGCTTGTCAAGGAGATCGATGCCTTGGGTGGTGAAATGGCAAAGATCACGGATAAAACTGCGATACAGTATAGAACCCTGAACACCAAAAAAGGCCCTGCTGTCCATTCTTCCCGTACGCAAAACGATAAAATCCGGTATCACATGGCCATGAAGGCCGTCATTGAAAAACAACCGAATCTTGACCTGAAACAGGCCATGGTGGAACGGCTTGTGGTGGAAGACGATAGAATTGCCGGGGTGGAGGATCAAACCGGTTTCGGGTACCAGGCTGATGCTGTTGTTCTGGCCACGGGAACGTTTTTAAGCGGTCTGATTCATATCGGATTTAATTCTTTTAAAGCCGGAAGGGCCGGTGAATTTGCCTCCTATGGCCTCCCATCTCATCTGAAAGACCTTGGATTTAAACTTGGAAGGATGAAGACCGGTACACCACCCAGACTCAAAAAATCGAGCATCGATTTTAATGCATTTACAGCCCATGGCGCAGAGGAACAACCCGTGCCGTTTTCGTTTTTTACGGATAAAATTACCCTGCCGCAAATTCCAAGCTTTATCGGTCATACCAACAAGAAAAGCCACAAAATTATACAGGATAATTTAAAGCGATCTGCCCTGTATGGTGGTATTATCAAAGGGATCTCTGCCCGCTACTGCCCTTCTTTCGAAGACAAGATCGTCAGATTTCCGGACAAGGAAAGGCACCAGATTATTCTTGAACCCGAAGGTCTTGATACCCATGAGATTTATGCCAGCGGCCTTGGAAACAGCATGCCAATGGAAATACAGATTCAATTTGTCAGATCCATCGAGGGGCTGGAATCGGCGGAGATCATGCGGCCCGCTTATGCCATAGAGTACGATTATGTAAATCCTATTCAGCTTAAGCCAACGCTGGAAACAAAGTTAATTTCGGGCCTGTTTATGGCCGGTCAAATTAATGGAACGTCGGGTTATGAAGAGGCTGCTGCTCAGGGAATTTGGTCAGGAATCAATGCCGCTTGCAAGGTTCAGAAAAGACCGCCCTTTATTCTTGACCGATCCCAGGCATATATGGCGGTTATGGTCGATGACCTGGTAACGCGGGGTACTCGGGAACCTTACCGCATGTTTACCTCAAGAGCGGAATATAGATTGATGCTTCGGGAAGATAATGCCGATATAAGATTGATGGAAATCGGATACGAAATTGGCCTTATCAACCAGGATGCTTTAAAGGATGTACAAGAACGGAAAAAGCAAATTTCCAATGAAATCGAAAGAATTAAGTCCACTGTTATAAAACCTGAAAAGGAAATAAACGATTATCTCATTCACCAAGGGACAACACCCTTAAAAAGTGGTATGTATCTCCATCAGCTTCTTAAAAGAGCCGAACTTGATTACAGTACTGTTAATGCTTTGGCGAAAAGCCCGGACAACATCAGCATCAAGGTGACCCGGCAAGTGGAAACAGAGATTAAATATGAGGGATATATACACCGCCAGCTAAAAGAAATCGAAAAATTTAAAAATATGGAAAGGATGAAAATACCCGACAATTTTGATTTTAATAGGGTGCACGGCCTTTCAAACGAACTCAAAGAAAAGCTTTCCGCTGTCATGCCGTCTTCCTTGGGTCAGGCGTCACGTATAGACGGTATCACCCCTGCCGGACTTTCAGTGATTATGGTTGCCATTAAAGCTGCTGAGAAACAGACATCTGAAATCGGAAGTCAACCATCGAATGATCCTTGACACGTTGAAGCTTTTAACTTATTTTGATTGTTGAAAAAAATGATCATAGACGATATGAAATGATAATAAAATAAAGAATCCTGACCCCTATCGCCAGTTTAACGAAACCGTCACGATGGATTTTAAAATAATGAGGTAATTACCCGATGGCAGAAACAGATTACTATAAAATACTCGGTGTGAACAAAACTGCTTCTGAAACTGAGATCAAGAAAGCGTATCGAAAACTCGCCATGAAGTATCATCCGGATCATACCAAAGGAGATAAAAGCGCCGAGGAAACATTTAAGAAGATCAGCGAAGCTTATGCTGTTTTGAGTGATAAAGAAAAGCGACAACAGTATGATACATTCGGTTCAGCCGGATTCCAGCAACGGTATTCACAGGAAGATATTTTTAAAGGTTCCGATTTTGAAAGTATATTAAACGAATTGTTCGGTGGATCCGGCCGTTTTGGCGGTGGTGGAAGGGGTATGCGGTTTTCCTTTGATGGCGGCAGTCCGTTTGGCGGTTATCAAAGAAAGCAGCAAGCCCCTCCAAAAGGATCTGATCTTGAATATGAGCTTCCTTTGACCTTGGAGGATGTGGCAGCAGGAACCCAAAAAATCGTATCTTTTCAGCATAAAGGCCATAGCGAAAAGATAACCGTAAAAATACCAAAAGGAATGATTTCCGGCAAGAAACTACGGATTGCCGGCAAGGGGGAACCCAGCCCATATGGTGGTCCAGCAGGAGATCTGTATATTAAAGCCAAAGTGCTTGATCATCCGGTTTATCATGTCCAAGCACAGGACCTATATGTCAATCGAGACATAAAGCTGAGTGAGGCGATTCTGGGTACGAATATTTCTGTCCCGACATTGAGCGGCAAAGAATTAATACTGAAAATACCCGCTGGTACAAAACATAAAACAAAAATGCGTCTGTCCGGACATGGACTTCCCCATATGCACGGCAAAGGTCAAGGAGATCTTTATGTTCATATCCATGTCAATATGCCAAAGCGCCTGACCAAAAAACAAAAAGGCCTGATTGAACAATTGGCAGAGACCGGCTTGTAAAACGATGCATTTATTGATAGAATGTAGATCGGAAAAAATATTTTTCAATGGGATCATTGACAAGAATTTCCGTTCAATGTATTTTTGTTTTAAATCAGATAAATCGGCCTTTTATTAAAATGCCAAAAGTGGACCTTATAGGTTCTCATTATGCCTGAACTCGTACCCGTCCTGTCGAAAAGCGATATCGACAGCCTGGTCACACAGGTTGCACACCGGATTTCTACTGACTATCGGAATCATGATCTTATTCTTATTGGCGTATTGAAAGGCGTATTTGTCTTTTTAGCTGATCTTGTCCGGTGCCTTGATATTCCTGTTCAAATCGATTTTATACGCGTTTTCAGTTATGGATTTGATATGTCTTCCTCTGGAGAGATTCATTTAACCAAGGATATAGAGGTTGATATCAAAGATAAAGATGTACTCATTGTAGATGATATTGTGGATACAGGCTTGACTTTAAAATATCTTATCGATTATTTGAGATCTTATCACCCAAAGACGATCAAGGTGTGTGCCTTTATTGACAAACACGAGCGCCGTGAGACAGACATTGCGATCGATTATAGTTGCCATGATGTGGCCAAAGGGTTTCTTGTTGGTTATGGCCTTGATTATAATGAAGACTATCGGTATTTATCGGGGATTTATCACCTTAAACTATAACCATTGGGGTCTACTATGATTATTACCTGCAAAGAATGTAACGCAAATTTTAAATTGGATGAAAGTCTTTTAAAGCCGACAGGTTCAAAAGTTCGTTGCTCGAAGTGTAACGAGATTTTCGTGGCATATCCGCCAAAGATTTCAGAAGAAATTGAAGCGCCTATTGAAATGGCATTAGATGTTGCAGATCAACAAGTTACAGAGGACCTCAAGGTCGACAAGAAGGAAATGGCGGACCTGGATGAACTTGATTTTTCGGACATGGACAAGATAATTGACGACGAAGAAGCGCCGGAGAGTGAAGATATGGCGGATGAAGACGCCGAAGAACTTGAGCTGGATTTTGATCTGGATATTACGCCTGAAACGGAAAGGGCAAAAGAGGATCTTGAGGCCAAAGTCGATCAAGAGGAGCCGGGCGAACTTGATCTGTCCGATCTGGAGAACCTGCTTGACGAGGAAGAAGCAGCAACAAGTGATAGCGCAGCGGATGAAACGGTTGAAGACCTGGATCTGAAAATTGGGCCCGAAACTGATGTGTCGATGGAGAAGATGCCCCCGAGTGCTGAACCCGAAGATCTCGATGAACTCGATCTGTCAGATCTGGAAGATATTCTGGATTTAGATGAACCCATGACCGAAGAGGAATCCGTACCAGATGATATTGAGCTTGAGTTGGATATGGAGACGGAACCCGAGCTCGAAAAAGCGCCGGAAGGTGGTGAAGCCGAAGATCTTGAGGAGGTTGATCTGTCAGAAATAGAGAAAATGCTTGAAGTAGAAGAAGAAACCGAAGAGGAACCTATAGAGAAAGAGCTGGAGCTTGAATTGGATATGGAAGAAACGCCTGTTGATGCCCCGCTGTCTGAGGATTCCTCCCAAGTTGAAGTATATGAACTTGATGAAGCTGACGATACCGCGGATAAACCCGAAGCGGTGGAGGTTGTTGCAACCGAGGAGCTGGAGCCGGAATTTGAAGTTGGAGAAAGTGAAGAGGAGGACCAGCTAGAAGATGAAGTCGCTGATGAGGAACCGACACCTACCAAAGAAAGACGCGTCAGCAAACCGCTTGTTGTTCTGCTGATTTTAGTATTGTTGGCTGGTGGCTCTTACGGTACTTATGTTTTGCTTGATTTCATGAATATTGAAATTCCTTTTATCAGCAAAATTCCTTTTATCAGCGATTATATCAAACCCAAAGTATCTGATCCTGCCGGCAGTCTCAAGATAGACACTTTGGATGTCAACAGCAAATTCCTGCTCAATGTCAAGGATGGCAAGCTTTTTGTGATAACAGGCCGAGTTAAAAATGGATATTCAGATGTTCGTCGTTTTATCAGCATCAACGGCAGATTGTATAAAAAAGGAAAAATTCTTGACCAGACAGAAACGGTTTTCTGCGGGAATGTTTTGTCAGATATTGAACTTTCCAATATGGAACTTGAAGCCATAAAGAAACGACTTTCAAACCGTGTTGGGGATAATAAATCAAATATGGAGATTAAACCTGGAGGAGAGCTTCCGTTTATGCTTATATTTTCGAATCTGCCGGAAGATCTCGAAGAATTTTCCATTGAAGTGGCGGGTTCGGCCTCAGCTTCAGGATGATTGATACAAACCAATGTTTTTGACTTGACTTGGCTAATCTGAACTGTTAAAAATGCCGTTTTTCATATTTTAAAA
>JAOUGB010000231.1 GCA_029857875.1 Desulfobacteraceae bacterium
GGCAATCTGGGCAAGTTTCAGACCCTCGGTGAGCCATCCTGCTTGAATATAGGTGATATTGTCGAGAAAAATCCGTGCAATAGCCAGTATTTTAAGATAATCGATACCCGTCGCCGGAAGCGTATCGTCCATGCGCGTCTTTGCCGGTGAAAACGACCAGGGAATAAAGGCTTGCAAAATTCCGGTTTCATCCTGGATATCCCGGAGGACGTTTAAATGGGCGATCTTTTCTTCATCGGTCTCTCCCATTCCATACGTCATGGTTGCCGACGACATCATGTCGTTCCGATAAAGCGCACGTATGACCTCTCGCCATTCATCCACCGTGGTTTTTTTCGGGCTAACTTTATTTCGGATTCTGTCCACCAGCAGATCGGACGCACCGGGTGTCGAATCGAGACCGGATGATTTGAGCGCTTTCACCACATCATTGATGGGCACCGAACTTTTTCGGGAAATATGAACGATCTCTGAAGGAGAAAAAGAGTGAAGATAGATGTCCGGGAACCGTTTTTTTACCGATGTGACCATATCGATATACGTGTTCAACGTATAGTCGGGATGAAGCCCGCCCTGAAGCATGACCTGAGTGCCACCGGCAGCCACAAGTTCTTCGATCTTCAGATAAATATCGTCCATGGTTACTTCATAAGGCTCAATAAGATTTGCCCGTGCATGAAATGCGCAAAACGCACATGCCGCCTCACAGATATTGGTGAAATTGATAATCCGGTCAATAATGAACCCCACCGTTTCCCTGGGAAATGCTAATTTTCGTCTCATATCCCCGGCATTTCCCAGCTCGATGATGTCCCAGGAGAAGAGTTCAAACGCTTCTTCGGGGGTTATCCGGCCACCCTCGTAAATCTTATGATAAAGGTTGCTGTTTCTGTTCACATCTTCCATCGCCAACTGGTTTCCCATGGTTAAATAATGGGGCATCAATATTTATCCAAATAGTTCAGCGTTGTTACCTTTTTGAGCAGTCCCATCTCTCCTGCTACGGTATAGTAAAACATCAGGGCTTTTTTTAATTCATCATCAAATTTAAACTGTAAAAGATCAAAATAACTGTTGATATCGTAAATAATATCCGGATATTTTGCCCTTGCTTTTGAAACGACATGTTCTTTTTCTTCTTCAAGGCAGCACAATGAACTGTGATAAGAAGAAACAACAGATTTTATCTGGGACGAATATTTTTCGACAACGCTTTCTCTTACAGCAAACACGGCAAATACCACCGGAAAACCGGTTTTTCTCAGCCACAAATCTCCGAGATCATAAATATAGGGGATCGGTTCGGAAGATATGGCCATGGCATCGTTCCCGATGACCAGAGCCGCATCCATATCTTTGAGAACGGGTCTTGGTTGAGTCGGTATATAAACCGGCTCTAAATGATAATAGTTCTTGAGTAGAACTTTTAGAAGTACTTCGGAAGTATGTGAAGCACTGGTAATCCCAACTCTTCTTTGATTCAGATCTTCAATGGGTATTTTGCTCACCAGAATCACCGAACCTACATATCCAACCGAGCTTAAACAAAATTGCGGCAGTACCATTACATCATCAGCAATTTCTGCACAGGTTGCAGAGGAAATGGGGCTCATGTCGAGTTGTCGGTCCGCCATCATTTTATTGAGCATACATGGATATCCCGGATAGATACTGATCCCATTGACGGCTTGTTTTTCGAACATGCGAAAATAAAACGGATAGCAGTTGAGATAGTCGATGTAGCCCAGCTTCATATCGCTGCCTCTTTCGGATGGCCTGAAACAATGCGGTAGCTGGCGGTTGTTCGTTCAGGCATGAGCTGAGCCCTTTGGATCAGTCTTCTTAAAAACGATTCGGATCCAAAATCGGGTGTCTGTGCACCGGCAGCATGAACCACTTTTTCATTGTGATAGGTGGCACCGATATCATCGACTCCGAACCTGAGGAGCACCTGGGCCATCTTGTCTCCAATATACATCCACAGGGCCTTTATATGAGGGACATTGTAAAGAAAAATGCGACTCGTGGCATAGATCCTGATATCATCGTAGCCGGTTGTAAAACGTTTTATATCGATTTTCGTATTTTCTCCGTGAAACTGTAAGGGAACAAAGGTTTTAAAGCCGGCAGTTTCATCCTGAAGATCACGAATTCGCGACAGGTGATCGACAATATCCTCGGGTTCCTCGATATGATTGTACAGCATGGTTGCATTTGTTTTAAGGCCCATTTTGTGGGCCGTCCGCATGACGGACAACCATTTTGTCCCGGATATTTTTTTGGGTGCGATGATATCCCGAATATGCCCGGAAAAGATTTCGGCCCCGCCGCCGGGAAGTGCTTCGACACCTGCATCCATCAGCCGCCTGAACACTTCTTCTAAAGAAACGTTGTTTATTTTGGCAAAGTAATCATATTCAACGGCAGTAAATGCAACAATGTGCATATCCGGTTTTATTCCTTTAATGAGCCTTATCATCTTTTCGAAATAACCCAGTGTCAGTTTTGGATGGAGTCCACCCACGATGTGAACTTCGTCGATCCCCATAGAAACCGCACTTCGTATCCTCTTTTCGATGTCGTCAAAAGAAAGTAAAAACGCATTTTCATCGTTCTCATCACAGGAGTAGGCGCATAGCGGGCATCTCAATTCGCAAATATTGGTGTAATTCAGATTCATGTTAACGCCGTAGTAGGCGATGTTTCCGTGCAATCTTGTCCTGATATGGTTGGCAATGGCGCCAAGATCCAGGATATCATCTGTTTTGAGCATGCAGAGCGCATCTTCTTTGGTCACCGGAGCATCGCTGTGAACCTTTTCAGCGATACTGCGAAGCTTTTTGTTTTGTATGTTATTCGGGAACGCCATTTTATATTTTTTTCTTTCCCCAGCTTTCAAACAAGTTGTGCTTTCTGCCCAAAAGGTTCAACACCTTGCCTACAACAAAGTCAATTACATCTTCAAGGGATTCGGGCCGCGTGTAAAATCCCGGTACCGGCGGTACGATTTCTATTCCGGCCAGCGCTGCCTTGTGTAAATTTTCAGTGTGAATGACGCTGAGCGGTGTTTCCCTGGGAACAATAATACATCTTCGTTTTTCTTTGAGTGCCACATCACATGCTCGAGTCATCAACGAATCGGCATATCCATGAACAATTGCAGACAGTGTTTTCATGGAGCAGGGCATCACGACCATTGCTTCAAATTCAGCAGATCCGCTGGCCATCGGTGCAAAAAAATCATTGTTTTTGTACTCGCTCAAAAGATCAATGTTTTTTGCAATGTCGCGCTTTTCAAGCAGCGCTTTCAAAGATGAAAAAGGCTCTTTTCCAAATAACATTTCATATTCGATGATCTGGCCGGCCGGTTGTGAAACGATGGCGGCAACCCTTTCTTTTGAATTGAGGAGTTCTTCTATTAAACGAATTCCCATAATCGGGCCGCTTGCGCCTGAAATTGCAACAACGATCATTTTATCCAAATGCTCCTGTCATCATTTTTGCTCAAGCTCAACGCTCTAACTTAAAAGAAAAGGGTCCAAGGACTCGAGCGGTCAAGGATTCAAGGGTTTGTTTTCTAAAGACTTTATCGGCGCCTTTAACATTCTTTCGATTTCTGCGATGTCTTTTTTAGTGTACCCAATTCACCTTTTTCAATTAAATCTAAATCCCCTGCTAATCATATCTGCGTTTCCAATTGACAAACAGAACCATAAAATATGTAAAGCACCCTAACGTAATTCAAGATTATCTTGTTTCCTTTGGAAATTTTGCTGCTATTCTATATATCTCTAAACAGAATTCGCATGACTTTTGCCAGACTTTCAAATCTTTCTAATTCTTTAGCATTTCACTCGAACCCTTGAATCCTTGACCCCTTGCACCCTTTGGAATCACACCTACTCTATTGGAGATGACCCACTTATTTTACCCTAATTAGCTACAACTAATCTGGAGATGATCCAAAGAAAAGATTCCATCCCTACAAGAGAAACACATCCGTAAATGTCCCAATAAAAAGTATCGGGGATATATACATATTGGCTTTAAAAAAATTTTTCACCGCCAACGCGATGTTCTGGCTCCTGACCAACCGCTGCTGATATAAAAATATCATTCCAACGGATACAACCGCAGCCCAGTAAAAGACATTTTTGTGGGTTAACAAACCCGCATATACCATGGCGCTTATGGAAACCATATAGCAGGCGGTAGAGATGAAAAGTGCTTTTTTCTTTCCCACTCGAACCGGTATGGAATGAAGCTTTTCTTTGATATCGAATTCCATGTCCTGTATCGCATACACAATATCGAGTCCGGCGATCCAGGTCAAAATAACCAGTCCAAGTAAAAAGGGAACACGCGTAAATTCTCCGGTCACGGCAATATATCCGCCGATGGGGGCGGCAGCTTCGACCAAGCCCAGATAAAAATGAGATGAAGCACTGAAGCGTTTAAAGTAGGAATAGGTAAACAGCATAAAAACCGCCGGGAACGACAGATAAAAACAGAGTCTGTTCAGCATGAATGAGGCACCTATAAGCACCAGCGAGGAAATCACTGCCGCCATCCATACCGTTTTCGGCCGAACCTCTCCTTTTGGAATCAACCGATCCCTGGTGCGCGGATTTTTTGCATCTATGCCGGCATCGATGACCCGATTAAATGACATGCCGGCGGTTCTGGCAGCCGCCATTGCAATAATCACCCAGAACCAGGTCCCAATAGTTCCCCTCCCGGCGAAAAGTACCCCCAGTAATGCAAAGGGAAGCGCAAAAAAAGTCTGTTCGATCATAATCAGTTCGGAAAATTTTTTAAAATCCATATTCTTTCCACCGGCTGTTAACTTTTTCTATGATCTCTTCAGACATTTTGATCTCGTCGGGCCATTCTCTCCCCATGCCTTCTTCACGGGTTTTCCGCGTGGCATCTATCCCCATTTTTCCGCCAAAATTCGGATACGGTGCTGAATGGTCCAGTGCATCCAGGGGGCCTTCCG
>JAOUGB010000232.1 GCA_029857875.1 Desulfobacteraceae bacterium
CTTTCAGCAAATCTTCATTAAATTCTTTAAAAATCCGTTTACCACGGATAACGAACCTTTCTGTTTTATAAAAATAAGCCAGAATGTCTTCAGAAGTATATCCAAAAGATTTAAAAAGAATAGTGATCGGCAGTTTACGACGCCTGTCAATTCGAATATTAACGATATCTTTATGGTCGATCTCCATATCGATCCATGACCCGCGCACTGGGATAATCCTGGAAGTATATATTACCTTGCCGGAAGAATGTGTCTTACCTTTGTCATGATCGAAAAACACTCCGGAAGATCTGTGAAGCTGGCTTACCACAACACGTTCAGTCCCATTAATGATAAACGTACCATTATCGGTCATCAGAGGAATCGTACCAAAATATATTTCCTGCTCTTTGATATCGCGAATGTTTGTAATTCCTGTCTCTTTATCAATATCATATACAACCAACCTAACAGTGATACGGAGTGGGATCTCGTAGGTCATTCCTCTGTGCATGCATTCCTGAACACTGTGTTTGACTTCACCAAATCGATAAGACACAAATTCAAGAGAAGCAGTTCCGGTAAAATCCTTTATGGGAAACACAGACTTAAACACTGCTTGTAAGCCGATGTCTCTTCTTTTTTCCGGAGGAACATCCTTCTGCAAAAACCGATTGAATGATTCTTGCTGCACCGCGATTAGATTGGGAATATCAACAATCTTTGGTATTTTCCCAAAGCTTTTTCTTAATCGTCTGTTTGCCAAAAGCCTTTCCGACATGGCATCTCCAATATGTTAATTGGGTTAAAGGTCATGGGTTATAGGTTATGGGTTATAGGCTAAAACACCTATGACCCATTACCCATTACCGATTACCTATTCTCTTCTATTTATTACTTTATTTCTACCTGAGCGCCGGCTTCCTCTAGCTGTTCTTTGATCTTTTCGGCTTCATCTTTAGAAATGCCTTCCTTGACGGGTTTGGGAACTTCATCGACCAAAGTCTTGGCTTCTTTCAGTCCCAGACCGGTAATTGCCCTGACCTCTTTGATAACCTGTATTTTCTTGTCACCAAATGTTGTCAGAATAACGTCAAATTCGGTCTTCTCTTCTGCCGCGGCACCTCCGCCTTCAGCAGGAGCAAAAGCCGCAACGGCCATAGGTGCGGCTGCTGAGACCCCAAATTTTTCTTCCATTTCTTTAACCAGCAGAGATAAATCAAGAACCGACATGTTTGCTATAAATTCAATTACATCTTCTTTCGTAATATCCGCCATTTTATTTTTCCTCCAGTTTAACTTGTAACATTTTATATCTTTCGAACCATTTACTCTAATCAGCCAGCTTCTTTTTGTTCCTTGATGGCCTGAAGTACATTTAAAAACTGTACCGGAATGGCATTAAGGACCCGGACAAAACCGGTAACAACACCGTTGGCTACCGAAAGGAATTGCCCCAGAAGCTCTTCTCTACCAGGAAGGGTCGATATCGTCTTGATTGCGTTTACATCAAGCACTTTGCCGTCCAAAACACCGGTTTTAATTTCAAGTTGTTTATGCTCTTCCGAAAACTTTGTCAGCACTTTTGCCGGTGTAACCGGATCATCGTAACTTAAGGCAACAGCACTAGGACCTTTAAAATAATCTTTAATCAATGCGACATCGGTCTCTTCAGAAGCTCTGATAAGAAGCGAGTTCTTTACCACCTTATATTCAATTTCTTCCGCTCCAAGCTTCCTTCGCAAGTCATTTATCGTCGTAACATCAAGACCTTTATAATCTGTTACGATGACAACTTTTGACCTTAAAAACTTTTCATGCAGATCTTTTACAATCTCTTTCTTTTTATCTATCCGCACAAGTCTAAACACCTCCTTCCTCAATCTGCAAAAAACCGGAGGAACAACTTATTAAAATAAAATGTCTCGGTAGGCCGGCATCGCCGATTAAACACAAACAAGTGCACCTACGGTCTTTGACAGAAATATTGATATTAACTTAACCTGCTGAGAAATAGGCACCATCAATACTGGTACGCTAAAACCTTAAAACAGGCTTTCTCCACCTCGAAATAGAAACTAGAATTAAAATCAGACAATTTCAGTGAGTTTAAGAATTTCTTAAATATAAAATTACGCAAAAATCCTCTCGGCTTGGTTGTGTTAGGGATGGAAGAATCAAGACCTTTAGGTTCATCAAAGCAACGATATTATTTAAACAAGTCCTTGACACTGGTCGCATCAATCTTAATGCCGGGTCCCATGGTAGTTGAGACAGCGATACCTTTCAGGTAAGTTCCCTTACTGGAAGCCGGTTTAAGTCGAAGGATCGTTTCTAAAAAGACAGATGCATTCTGCACGATCTTCTCTACGCCAAAAGAAACTTTACCCATTGGAACGTGGACAATGCCGGCTTTTTCAACCTTGAAATCAATTTTACCTGCTTTGATCTCCTTGACCGCTCTGGCCAAATCAAAAGTTACAGTTCCGACTTTTGCATTGGGCATGAGCCCTCTGGGGCCGAGAAGCTTTCCTATTTTTCCTACAGCCCCCATCATGTCAGGCGTTGCAACAGCTTTGTCAAAGCCGAACCATCCTTCTTTAATTTTTTCTATTAAATCATCGTTCCCGACAAAATCCGCACCTGCATCTAAGGCCTCTTGCTCTTTTTCTCCTTTAGCAAATACGAGGACTTTAACTTCCTTGCCAAGGCCATTGGGTAAAACGACCGTACCGCGAACCATCTGATCAGCATGTCTTGGATCGACGCCAAGTCGAACCGCAACATCAATTGTTTCATCAAATTTAGCATACGATGAATTTATTGCTATTTTAACGGCTTCGTTGAAACTGTGTTTTACCTTCGTGTCTGTCTTTTTACGTGATTCTAAATATTTTTTACCCCGCTTCGGCATGATCTTTTGTTCACTCCTTTTTTAAACAACTTCAATCCCCATACTTCTGGCAGTACCGGCAATAATATTACAGGCAGCCTCCAAATCATTTGCGTTTAAATCAGTCATTTTCTGCTTGGCAATCTCTTCGAGCTGCTGCCGTGTAACCTTACCAATCTTTTCGCGCTTTGGATCACCGGCACCTTTTGCTATTTTTGCCGCATTCTTTAAAAGTACAGATGCAGGTGGTGTTTTGGTTATAAAAGTAAATGATCTGTCCTGATAGACCGTAATTACAACAGGCGTAATGATGCCTTCATCATTGGCAGTCCTGGAGTTAAAAGCTTTACAGAAATCCATTATATTCACACCATGCTGCCCCAACGCGGGGCCAATGGGTGGTGACGGATTCGCCTTTCCTGCTGCAACCTGCAGTTTTATCTGTGCCATAACCTTTTTTGCCATTTTTTCTTGTTGCTCCTGTCTTTCTGCTTGCCCCCGTAAAATTTTAAAAGGACCATTTCACGGGAGTCATTTGTCTTTAATACTCTAATTGACCACAACTCGATGATATGTTATTCGTTCGTTATCTGATAAATGGCCCTTTATATGAATCATAGCTTCGTCACCTGCACAAATTCTAGCTCCACAGGCGTTGAACGACCGAAGATACTAACAAGAACTCTTATTTTACCCTTGTCAGGATTAACTTCATCAACGATGCCGTTAAAGTTTTTAAAGGGCCCGTCAATTACACGTATCTCGTCTCCGGTCTCGAAAAAATATTTTGGCTGTGGTTTTAGTTTTCCATCCTCCATTCGATTTAATATTTTCTGGGCTTCATCATCTGATATGGGTGTCGGTTTCTCTCGACCACCAAGAAACCCGGTGACTTTAGCAGTATTTGTTACGATGTGCCAAGTTTCATCATCAAGTTCCATCCTGACCAATATGTATCCCGGATAAAATTTACGAGACGATGTTTTTCGTTTACCTTTTACAAGTTCAACTATTTCCTCGGTAGGAACAATCACCTCACCGAATTTCTCGGGCTGAGGAGAAGACGATATTCGATCTTCCAAGGCAACTTTGACCTTGTTTTCAAACCCCGAATAAACATGGACTATATACCACTTAAGCGCCACTTTCTCCTCTCCCCAATTTATTTTAGAACCACACGGATCAGGCTCGACAAACCGATATCGACCATTCCGAGAAAAACAGATATTATCATTACCAAAATTAGCACAACCACCGTGGAACCAATGGTCTGCTTGCGCGACGGCCATACGACTTTTTTCAGCTCAACCTTGACTTCTCTGAGAAATTGAAGCCCCTTGTCTATGTACCCTTTTAATTTTCCCGGCTCAGCTTTTGTTCTTGTTAGAGATTTTTGTCTGGATGGATAGACTTTTGCTTTTATACTTTTAACAGTATCTGATGATAATTCTGTCTTTTTCGCAACAGCATCATTTCTTGGCCCTTGCGATGCCATCCCTTCGGCACTCTGCAGTTTCTTTTTCTTTTCTCTTGGTTTTTTCTTTCTTTGTATACGTGCCATTATTTTTACAGTTTAATATTTCCAATAGAACGAGAAGCTTTATCCTTACGGAATCGTCAAGTTTACACTTTCAAAAAAAACTTGACGTGCTGTCTTTTTTAAAATGTGCTCTGCACTTTCTTTTTTTGGCAGGCCAGGAGGGATTCGAACCCCCAACACCCGGATTTGGAGTCCGATGCTCTACCGTTAGAGCTACTGGCCTGCATATTACCGTTTCGAATGCTCAATTTTTTTAAATAAACGAACCATGTTTTTCAAACTGTCCCATAAAGAAATCCATTATTTAGTTTCTTTATGCAAAGTATGTCTCCTACAAAATCTGCAATACTTACTGAATTCCAGCTTGTCCGGTGTTGTACGTTTATTTTTGGTCGTCGTATAATTTCTTCTTTTGCATTCACCACATGCAAGTGTAACAATTATTCTCACCAGCAGACTCCTTCAGCTGTTATTCGATAATCTCACTGACCACACCAGCGCCAACCGTCCGACCGCCTTCCCTGATGGCAAACCTTAACTCTTTTTCCATCGCTATGGGCGTTATCAGCTCCGCCGTTATC
>JAOUGB010000233.1 GCA_029857875.1 Desulfobacteraceae bacterium
CGGTTACTATTTTAGGTAATGGTCTCGGAGGACGGAATCAGGAGTTTGCGCTATCTGCATCAATAGATATTTCCGGCAAAAAAAATATCGTTATGCTCAGCGGCGGTACTGATGGTACCGATGGTCCTACGGATGCAGCCGGAGCTTTTTCGGATACTTTTACGCTGAAACGCGCAGAAAAAATGGGATTGAATCCGTATCGTTTTCTGGCAAACAATGATTCATATCATTTTTTTCAAAAACTTGGAGACCTATTCATAACCGGTCCAACCAATACCAATGTCATGGATCTAAGGATTGTACTCGTCACTTAATCTTGCGCTAATATTTTTTCACCCTGGGCGACTACGACTCCTTGCCCAAGACCTCTCTGATTTTGCGAGACAGCTGTATCACATTAAATGGTTTCTGTATAAAACCATTACAGCCGCGATCTATTATTTCAGACGCTTGTCCATTTATGCTGTAACCACTGGAAAGAAGAACTCTGATTTCAGGATCTATCTTTTTGAGCCTGTCATACGTCTCGCCACCCCCCATACCAGGCATTATCATGTCTAAAATAACCATAACAATACGGTCTCTGTTTTTCTGATAGACGTCAATCGCCTCTTTGCCGCTTCTTGCCAAAAGGGGCATATAACCCAGACTTGCCAAGATCTGGCCGCCAACATCGATAATCATGTCTTCGTCATCCACAAGAAGGATTGTGCCAGTGCCCTTCAATGTTTTTTGATTCATCAGGATGTCTTTTTTAACTTCTTTTGTAGTCGCCGGCAAAAAAATATTAAAGGTACTTCCTTTATCGATCATACTGTAGACGGTAATAATACCGCCATGATTCTTAACGATGCCGTATGCAGAAGCTAGACCCAATCCCGTACCTCTACCGATATCCTTGGTCGTAAAAAATGGATCGAATATCCTTTTTTTTATATTATCATCCATACCTGTTCCGGTGTCTGTAACAGATATTTTCACATAATCGCCACCTTTAAGAGAAAAATATCGGGTATAACTATCATCAAGTATTACATTTTCTGTCTTAAGATATAACTCACCTCCTTCAGGCATTGCCTGACTGGCGTTCACATAGAGATTTAACAGCACCTGCTCAATTTGGCTCTTATCGGCCTCTACATTCCAAAGATCTTTTTGATAGTTACTATGAATTTTAATTTCTTTTTTCGTTCTGTTAAACATTTCCGAACTTTTTTCCATCACATCATTAATATCGATGGGTTTGACTTCATATTTACCACCTTTTGCTAGCCCTAAAAGCTGCTTTGTGAGATCTGCTCCACTCTGAACATACTTTTCAATGTTTTTTAATCTTTCATAATGGGGATGGTCGGATCTCAAATCAAAAGCCATAAGCGATGTGTTTCCTATTATTCCCATGAGCAAGTTGTTGTAATCATGAGCGATGCCGCCGGCAAGCGTGCCGATGGCTTCCATTTTCTGAGCCTGATGGATTTGTGTCTCCAGCTTTTTCTGCTCACGAATATCTCGTAAATTAACGACACTACCTGCGGGTTGGTCTTCACTATCATAGAATATGGCGCTGCTAATACTAACGGGAATAATATCACCTGACTTCGTGTTTTGGTGAGTTTGTATGGCCGATATATCCTCTCCAGCAAAAAGTTTCTTTATCATTTCATGAGTTTGAAAACGATCTTTCTTGGGGATGAACATGTCCATTCTTTTACCCAAACACTCCTCTATGGTCCACCCAAAAACATTGGTAAATGTGGGATTCAGATAGGTCACCTTCCCCGCTTTATCATAAACGATAACCGAATCAGGGTTAGCTTCTAGAACTGTACGATATTTATTTTCACTCTCTCGAAGGGCTTCTTCGGCCTGCTTGCGGATTAAAATCTCTTGCTGTGCTTTTTCGTACAACCGAGCATTTTCGATTGCGATGGCCGCAGATCCGGCCAGAGACTCCAGCAGCGCCAAGTGTTTTTTGTTGAAGCGTTTGGTTTGACTATCCACAACCTGGAGAACGCCGATCACATCTCCCTTGACGCGCAATGGAACAGAAAGGATGGAACGCATATCCCGTCCTATCAATAGGTCAAACTCTTTATAGTGTCTCTTGTCATCTGAGGTTTCCGGGGCTATTAAACTTTTACCGTGTCTTGCCACCCATCCGGCAAGGCCTTCTCCAGATGCCAATCGCCAACCGACCAACGTTTCTCCATAAATTCCGGCGGCTTGTTGGCAAATGAGTTCCTCGGTTCCTTCCTCAATAAGCCATATAGAGGAGCCCATTACATCCATCAATCGCCGGACTTCTTCTAAAACAGTAACAAACACCTGATCCAGCTTGAGGCTGGAATTAAACATCTGAGTTGCTTTATGGTGCAAGTTCAACTCACTATCCCGCAATTTTAATGCCGCCTTGGCAGTGTGCTGGACTGTTACATCATTTATAATAACGATGCTATTATCGTCTTTCTTGCCGAAAGATAAAATTTTTGCGCTAACAATATGTTCATTCAATCTCAGAGGATATTCTTCGGCTATGGCTTCCTGATTATCCTTTGCTGTTTTCATAAGTTCAATCACCCTTGGACGGTCATCGACCGCAAACATCTGGGTGAAATCTGATCCTATTAAGCTTTTCTCAGATACATTACTAAAGGAAAGCGTTGCCGAATTGGCATAAATGACTCTTCCTTGAAAATCGACGATTAAAATTCCTTCCGAAATCTTTTCTAATATAAAATCGAATAGTTTTTTATCAGTCAGAAATTCATTATTTTTTTCTCTCATATCACGCATACCCTCTAAACACATTTATCTTTGTATATTTACAATATCTTTAACTTGAGTAGCGACATCCCTGTGACTATAAAATAATATTGTATATTAAATCAAGGCTCAAATAATAATTTAAACCTTTTGATATTAATGACAATAATTTTACAATTAGTTGATCAAGGCTCAGGAAATTATATGGTCAGGGTTGGCGTTTCCTTTTAGGAAAATGCTTGAATAAAGCATTTTTGAATAATAGTATAAAAATAATGAGTTCAACATGTAAAACTCATTTATTCCATTACCCCGTTCTTACGTCAGAAACATATTACCATTAATAAACTTTTTATTTCATAAAGTTATAGATTTTCCGAAACGTTAAATTATGCGTGCAGTAATACAAAGGGTTAAGTCAAGTTCTGTTACCGTAGGGGATGAATTGATTGGTAAAATCGGCAAAGGGCTTTTAGTGCTTTTAGGGGTTGCAACATCGGATAAAATCGATGATGCCAAATACCTAGCAGACAAGATTGTTAACTTAAGAATTTTTGAAGATGAAGACCATAAGTTGAACCGCTCTTTAATTGACATGGGTGGTGAAATGCTGGTCGTCTCACAGTTCACCTTGCTTGGAGATTGTAAAAAAGGACGACGCCCATCATTTGTAAAAGCTGCACCTCCTGAACTGGCCAATGAACTGTACCAGCAATTTGTTGAACGCGTCCGTCAGAAAGGTGTTACTGTAAAAACCGGTCGCTTTCAGACTATGATGGAAGTATCTTTAATCAACGATGGACCGGTGACGCTTATCGTAGAAAGCAAATAGTCAATACGCTCGGATTCAGACGATTCGGAACCATGCAGGTTTTATAAATGCTAAAATTAGCCTTTCAATTCATCTCCTGCCTTATTCTTTTTATTCTACCTTTTGTTAAAACAACAAATCTTTATTGCGGAAAATTGGATGATTTAGCACATCTTATCGGAAACCGGGACGCCGTCCTAGTCGCCGATCCAAACGGTCATATTGTTTTTTCAAAAAATGTGGATACTCAGCTCATTCCTGCATCGACGCTGAAGATATTCACCGCGCTTGTTGCTATTCATTATCTTGGTCCTGATTATAAGTTTTTCACGGAATTTTACATGGACCGTCATTCAAATCTCAAAATAAAGGGCTATGGCGATCCGCTTCTCATTTCAGAAACTGTTGTGGAAATGATCCATCACCTTTCCATGAGGCTTTGTGCCAAATATAGCATTATTAACGATCTTATCCTTGATGATTCATATTTTGGCGTACCAACCGTGATCCCCGGCGTAAATGTATCATACGAACCCTATGATGCGCCTAATGGCGCCTTGTGTGTAAATTTCAATACGGTTAATTTCAAACGGAACAAAAACGGCGTTTATGTCAGTGCTGAATCGCAAACACCGCTATTGCCCTTTATACTACCCAGGATCAAGGATTCTCAAATGGATCACGGGAGAATTGTGCTTTCCAGCCAAAGAAATGAGATCGCGCATTATGCCGGAAATCTTTTTTTATATTTCTTAAAAAAAGAAGGGGTTCGATTAAAAGGGGGTACAAGGTTGGGAAAAATTCAAAAAGAGGCGGATAAACTCATTTATAGATATGTTTCCAGTTTTTCATTAATTCAGACTCTATCAAAACTTTTCGAATATTCAAATAACTTTATTGCCAATCAGCTACTCATTACCGCAGGGGCAAAAGCATATGGTCCTCCCGGGAACTTAGAAAAAGGGGTTCGGGCCGCTTTGATGTACGCAAAAAATATCCTTGAAATTGATCATGTTCAAATTGAAGAAGGTTCCGGGATATCGAGAAAAAATAGGATTTCGGCGCGTGACTTCTATAAAATACTTAATGCATTTATACCGCATTATTTTCTTATCCGCCAAACGGATAAAATGTACTATAAGACTGGAACCCTTAAGGGAATCCATACCAGAGCCGGCTATATCAAAAAGAAAAATGGAAAGTTGTATCCTTTTGTTTTGATGATAAATACGCCAGGTAAGTTTCCAGAACCAATGATGGATATAATTCAGCGTGAATTAAACTAGTGTCCATCCATAAATGAGGATATTTGTTCAAGATCAAGGCATGCGAAAAAAGTAACCACAGGCATCTAGTTGATATTCCGAGGATTATTTTTTGAGCATAACGCAGAGATTGGGCAAAAAGA
>JAOUGB010000234.1 GCA_029857875.1 Desulfobacteraceae bacterium
TTCTGATACCCCCAGCATCCTCATGATCGTCTACGGTTTCACGGTTAATATAAGCGTTCTGGACCTTTTCAAAGCGGGAGTCATCCCCGGGCTTATGGTCAGTTGCGCGTTAATGGGTGCCGCCCGATTCTGGTGCCGCAAGTATGACTGGGGGCGGCCGGAACCCTTAATAATGAAAGAAGTTGTACGTTCGACCTGGAATGCCAAGCTCGGGATTATCGCCGTGGCCCTTATTCTAGGGGTTGTATATGGCGGTATTTCTTCACCCACAGAAGCCTCCGGCATTGCCGCCGCCTACTGCCTGATTGCCGGCGTGCTGCTGACCCGTGAAATTAAGCTCAGGGACATTCCGACCATATTTCTTTCCAGCGGACGGGTCAACGGGTTGCTGGCGCCGGTGGTCTCGGTTTCCATTGTGCTGCAGCAGGTCTTTTCCATCTTGGGCGTTCATGATGTTGTCTCTGACTTTGTCCATTCTTTTGGAATCCGTATTCTGATGATCGGCGCCATGATGCTCAGCATTGTCCTGGCCGGCGCCATCATGGAATCCATATCCGTGTGCATCATTCTGGCCCCGATCCTGGCCCCCATTGCCGTATCCATCGGCATGGATCCGATTCATTGGGGCGTCACGTTTATCGTGGGTCTGTCCATAGGCTTTATCACGCCGCCGTTCGGTCTGGATCTGTTTGTCGCCTCCGGAATCACGGGAATCCCTTACGATAATCTGATCAAATGGGTGCCGCCATATCTAGTCTTTGTATTTACTGCCTGGATTATTATCATGCTGATCCCATGGCTGAGCCTGGTCTTTTTCTAAGACGAAAATTGCCGCGAAAGTGGTAATACTTGGGGGTGGATTCATCGGTGCGGAATTTGCAGATGAATTCGCTCGAGATTCTGATGCCGAAAGCCATGTCGTAGAAATGATGCCAATTGCCACTCACCCGTTGCTCATCTCTTCTCCGACTGCCCATCCCCTGATAAATTCAGAACACCAGGCGTTGGCGAAATTACGACGTTCAGACTCATAACTATTGTTTGGTATTGAGGCATGGAATAATGAAGAGTAATATAGGTAAAACCGATCGGCTAATTCGTACTGCGGTGGCGTTTGTCATTGTCTTTGCCAGTATTTATATCGGTGGGTTGGGGGCAATTCTGGGTATTGTAATCCTTTTGACAGCCCTTATCGGTTGGTGCCCGATTTACGCCTTGTTTCGGCTGTGCACCACCAAAGAGCAAGAAGAAATACCACCGGACACATCGGGTGAACATAAGCCGCGCCGTGGACCGAGACGATTGTTAAAATAAATTCGCCTTGAAATGCTCCATTCTGCCAAAAGAAAAAGGGGCTATGTGCGGACTCACGAATGTCTTCGCCATTGGGTCAAAGAGCAGGTCCACCCAAAACAAAGGTCTTGAATTTTGATAATCTTTTAAAAAGATCATTTTTCCGACGTTTTACGAGACCGCCAATTTTACATTCTGTTAAAAAAACTGACGGCAGTTTCATTATCGCCTCATAATATACCCCCCATCTTTATTGCAATTATGATTTTATTTCAGATTGTTATAACGTTTCTTTGGGGATGACGTATGCTGGCATAACGATTGCTTTAAATGAAGTCGTATAAGACATCGTGAACCCGGGGAAAGTGATCATGATGCCATTTACTTTAGCTGATTTTATTTAACATCTATGTAACTGCGCTATCAAAGGAGACTTATCATGTATAATAAGATACTGGTGCCTCTGGACGGCTCGAAACGAGCAGAAGCAGTTTTGCCCCATGCAGAGGAAATGGCGAATCGATACGGCGCTGAAATAATTTTTCTTCGCGTTGAGGAATTGTATGTCATGCTTGAGTGGGATGAGGTCGTAGATCTGGCAAAATGTCAAGAAAAGTTTGATACGCGAAAGAAAGCGTCGGAATCTTATCTGGACCAACTCAAAACAGAATTCCGAGAAAAGGGTATTCAAGCAGACGCACATGTTGTGTATGGCCCGGTGGTGAAATCGATATTAACCGCCGCCGAAGAAATGGATGTGGATATCATTGTAATGGCCAGTCACGGTCTTAGCGGATTGCCGCGGACTTTTTATGGCAGTGTAACCGCAGGTGTACTGCAAAAGATTGACCGTCCATTGCTGATCATCAGAACCCGCAGAGTCGAGTAGGAGAAGTTGTCCCTGATTTTTGAATTCGAGCGATCATGGACGCGACTTTTTACGAACTCACCACTGTGACTTCTTTGAATTGTCAAGAGGAGTTATAAATACAGATGAGGACAAATGGTTTCGTGGCGGTTGTGACGATTTTTCTGCTCTTCTTTTTCCCTCTTGCCGATGTGGTCGCCGGTGAACCAGGGAGAAACGGACTTAACACCGGCATGGAATTTTTGTGGATCGCCATTATTATCCTGGCAGCCAAATTATCAAATCTGGTTGAACGATTTGGCCAGCCTGCGGTCTTAGGCGAACTGTTGGTCGGGATTATATTGGGCAACATGGCTTTGGCTGGTTTCAATTTTTTTGAACCGATTCGGCAGGATGTCGTTATGCGATTTTTGGCTGAAATCGGTGTTGTCATTTTACTCTTCCAGGTTGGCCTTGAATCAAATATTCGAAAAATGCTTGAAGTGGGTCCTCAGGCCTTTCTCGTTGCCATTGTCGGGGTTATTGCACCGTTTATTTTGGGTACCGCTGTTGTCGGACCCCTTCTTTTGCCCGAGCTTTCTTTCAATGCGCATCTTTTTGTGGGAGCGATTCTGACGGCCACTTCAGTGGGTATTACGGCACGGGTCTTCCATGATCTGGGTCAACTGAAAACCCCTGAGGCTCAAATCATTCTGGGAGCGGCGGTCATTGATGACGTAATGGGTTTGGCGATTCTGGCTGTTGTTAAAGCCATGGCGGAGTCCGGCAGGGTCAGTCTCATTGGCATTGGCTGGATTACCGCCAAGGCTGTTCTCTTTTTAGGTGGTGCCATTTTTTTAGGACAGCTTATCGCGCCAAGACTGGGAAGGCTTTTTTCAAAAATAAACCCGGGAATCGGTATGAAACTTATTTTGGCAGTTAGCTTTGGTTTGATTTTCGCTTACTTTGCGGAATTGATCGGCCTGGCTGCCATTGTCGGTGCCTTTGCCGCCGGACTGGTTTTGGAACCGGTTCATTTTCGACACTTTGATGACCCCAATGTTGTCTCCGACATCAATGAAAGCATGAAGCAGGCAAGCCCGGAAGTGAGAAAGAGTGTTTCAAATGTGTTGGAATCGCTTGCACGTAACCACATCAAAGAACTCATTCAGCCGTTGAGTTACTTCCTGGTCCCTATCTTTTTCGTCCTGACGGGCATGGAAGTGAGAATCGAAACTTTGTTTAATGTGCGCATCTTGATATTGGCTTTGGCCATTTCTATTGCAGCATTTGGCGGAAAGATTATCTCTGGGTTCGCAGCCGGCCGAGTTCGTAAATCGATTGTCGGCTGGGGCATGATACCCAGAGGTGAAGTCGGTTTGATTTTTGCTGCAACAGGAAAAGCCCTCGGTGTTTTCCCGGATGATATTTTTTCGATGATGGTTATTGTAATTATGTTCACCACCATTTTGCCTCCGCCCATCCTGAACGCCTTGTTAAAGCGACAGGACACAGCCTTGTGCGCGGAAGATTTAAAGACCTAAAAATACGCTTTAGTGGTTTGTATTATCAAGTATAATCAGTTTGTCCCCAAAAAGTGCCGCACTTAGAAACAGCAAACCATACCGCTTCGAATAAACGAATAACTTGGCCAGGCCAAAATTGAAAAAGCACGAAATTTTATCTTTTTCGTGCTTTTACTTTTCCGGCTTGTCCGGGTTATGAGAGTTCTTTGGCAAACTTTTTCTTAAAGGCCACTTCAACAATCTCCGCTGCATCTTTTGTATTCTTGATATAGTCACAATTGATCACCATATCAAATTCATAAGGCACCGCATCTTTTTTGCCAAAAGCCTTTTTAAAAAATTGTCTTTGATCTTTATCGATTTGCGGTAATTTGTCTGCAGCCTCCTTTTCTTTCACCTTAAGAATATTGGACAGCCGCTTAATCCGGTGCTCGTCTGAACAGATAAATCGAACCGCCAGTACCCGGTCTCGGGGAATTATTAAATGGGTTCCCCTGCCGACAAAAATTGTGGGCTCCAAACCGGCAATGGAAAGTACAACGTTAGCAAGATGCCGGTTATAGTCGCTTTTGATAAAAGATTTTTCACCGAAGAGAAGTTTTGCAAATTCGTTCAAAACGCCGGGATACCGTTCGTCAAAATAGGCCACCGTTTTTTGGCTCAATTTCGCTTCCTGGGCGATATGCATAAGCAATTCCCTGTCAACCACACTATAGTTGATCTTTTTTGCCAAAATATCTGCAATCTCCAGGGCTCCAACACCGATTTTTCGAGAGAAAGAAATCGTGGGGAAAATTTCGGGTCGTTTTTCCTTTTTTTTCTTTTCAATCAATTTTTGATCCAGATCGCGAAAATATTTATCGGCCAGTTGGGAACCGGTGGGTCGTTTTTTTTCGTACATTCCCGGTATGTATTTTATGCCTCCGATTTGTACAACCATCGTATACCTCCTTTTTTGACTTATGAAGCCCTTTAAGAATTATTTATTTCACCATTTCGGATACAAAAAGATCTCAAAACTTTTTAAGTGACTATTTTTGCAACTATTGTGCCACGGAAAGATTTAAGGAAAGTACACTATAAGCATAAGATTTAATTTCTAATATGACCTTAAAAAATAGTAAAAAACATTCGCGGCGGTCAAGAAATCTGTCCGCTTTTTTTACAAACTGTAAACTTCAAACAATTTCAGAGGCAGATTTTGCCGGTGTTCATCGCATTGGCGTAAGTTGTTGGCATCTTCTACGATTGGAAAGTTTGAATTTTGGGCAAAGTGAACGAATAGAAACCGATCTTGCCTTTTACACGTTGTAA
>JAOUGB010000235.1 GCA_029857875.1 Desulfobacteraceae bacterium
GGGGAAGAGATTGACTTTGGCGATTATCTCTTAAAAGATCTTAACTCAAGTTTCGCACCCGAATATGGTTTAAAAGCCTGCTTGTCCGCCTATGCAGTGTGGCGGATGACGTCGCAGGCCAAAAAAATTTTTAAAAAAAATGAATGATACCCCCCAAATGGGCGATGTTTTTTATTCAATTATGTGCCTAAATTTTGATATGTGCAGAACAGCAGCATCGATTGAAGCCTTGTTGGCCCGAATCATTATTGTCTCTTATTAAAGGAGAAAAAGCACGTGCATCAGCCAAATAATCCCATGGAAATATTCAAGTTGCTCGAAAAATCAAATTGCAGGGAATGCAACGAAAAAACATGCCTGGCTTTTTCTGTCGCAGTGTTCAAAGGTCAAAAACAGCTCGATGAATGCCCTCGTCTCGAAAGCGATATAACTGAGCGGTTTGGCGGCAAAATCGATAAAAAGACGACTCCTGAACAGGAAATGGACGAATCAGTGGAGCAGTTGAAAAGAAAAATTACCACAATAGATATAGCTGCATCAGCGCAAAGACTAGGAGCAAGGTTTTCTAACGGTAAATTAACGATCAAGATCCTCGGCAAGGACTTTAGTCTTGATTCAAAAGGGAACATTACCACCGACATCCATGTCCATTCATGGATAATGGTTCCCGTACTCAACTATATCATAGATGGTGCGAAAACCACTGTTTCAGGAAAATGGGTTCCATTCAGGGAGCTGGAAGGCGGGAAGACATGGTATCGACTTTTTGGACAGAGATGTGAAAAACCCTTAAAGAAAGTCGCTGATACCTATACGGATCTTTTTGAGGACATGATTCATATTTTCAACGGAAAGCCGGCGGAAAATCATTACGCTTCTGATATCTCACTTGTCTTGCATCCTTTGCCAAAAGTGCCGATCCTGATCTGTTATTGGAAGCCGGAAGACGGACTCGAATCCAGTCTCAACATATTTTTTGATTCAACAGCGGAAGACAACCTCAATATTGAATCTATTTATGCCCTTGCTGTCGGGCTTGTAAGAATGTTTGAAAAGATCGCTTTGAGGCACGGGATACAATAGACATTATCAATTTAAACCTTCGGGATTCACAAAAATAAACTCACCCTTAGTAATGTGAACAACATCCCGTTCACGGATGGTCCTTTTTTCCTCCTAAACTTGCTCAAACTCGTCAAAATCCGTCAAAATATTGTCAAAATATGACCAAGCAATTTTGGTACGTGATTCGCATTTTCTGTCTAATTGATTGAAATTATAACTTTTTTCTGTTTTTTTAATTGATATCTTAAATCTTGTATGATTTTTGCATGTGATAACCAAAACCAAAAGGAGGATCATATGGAAAGAGAAAGCGTAAGGGAATACCGGTTGGATATCGACATTGGTTACATCACAAAGAGTCCTTGCAGAGAATGCCCCATCAAAAGCAGTCTCCCCGAGTGTTCGAGTTGCTGTGAGATGTTAACTCAATTACAAGAGCTTTTGGTTGGCAGCATATCGTGTTCAAAAAGTTTTTCGGAATGTGAAGAATATTCCATATAACGCAAGTATGCCTGAGGAATTATAAGCGTCGATTTTCATTTATTCCCACCGAAACGGCGACTTCGTGGTCAGTTCTTCATTCTTCACGTTACAACGGAATCTGTCAAGATGAAGACCTGCTTTTTTGCATACCTTATCCCCTTTATTTTTGACAGAACACTTTCTCCTGTAATGAAGCACAAAATACTTTCTACATGATGATCACGCTTTTCCCTATATGATAGGCGTCTATGCGGCTTACCATGGTATAGAAACCCTATAAATAATTTAAATCATTTTTCATCCAATATTCCAATGAATGTCCCGATTATCCCGACTCCAACTACCGTAAAATCAATCTTGACGGTTTCGTAAAAAGTCCAACTTCTGCGTTGCGCTGCATTCCTCGTCACTGCGGCGTACGATAAGTACGCCTCATTCCTCGGAATTTTCGCGCCTTTTTATCCCGCTGATTTTATGCGGGGGAATTTGAAGCTTTTTACTTTGCCGTCGAATTTTGACTTTTTTCGAGTTCATCAATCTTAATTCATTCAAAAACAGGGCATCTCTATAACGATCTTGACTTATAGGTATGTCTTCAGTAATATTTAATTTATATTTTCCTTATAAATCATATCTTTATTGAGTTTATCCCTGAATTCTGACAACATTTTTTTAAACATGATTGATGACACACGCTTGGTTTTAATCGAAAGAAATAACAGTGAATGCCAATTCGAATCGTTACCGACAACCGGCAGGGATTCTGCAAAACCTGATCCGTTTTGATACCACCAACCCTCCTGGAAAAGAGGCGGAATGTATCGATTACATAAATCGTTTGATCCAATCTGCCGGCATCGATACCAGGATACTGTACCAGGACCCGGCACGCCCCAATCTGATTTGTCGCATAAAAGGAAATGGCAACGCACCGCCATTGCTGTTATACGGACATGTGGATGTGGTGACCACGGCCGGTCAGGTCTGGCAATACCCGCCATTTGAAGGAAGAATCGTCGACGGGTTTTTATGGGGCCGCGGTGCATTGGATATGAAAGGCGCTGTTGCGATGATGCTTTGTGCCTTTCTTCGTGCGAAATATGAAAATATCTATCTTGCGGGTGATGTTGTTTTGTGTATTATGAGCGATGAGGAAGCCGGAGGAGACTTCGGCGCTAAATTTCTGGTGGAAAATCACACGGATTATTTTAAAGGGATTCGATATGCGATCAGTGAATTTGGCGGTTTTTCATTTTTTTTCAAGGGAAAAAAGTTTTTTCCAATAGAAGTCATCCAAAAGCAGATTTGTAGTATTAAGGCCACCGTCCGAAGCCGGTCCGGGCACGGTGCCTTGGTCATGAAAGACGGGGCAATGGCAAAGCTTGCAAGAATGCTGCATCAGCTTGATAAAAAATACTTGCCCGTACATATTACACCTGTTGTCCGAACACTGGTTGAACAAATGGCCGCTGCTTTACCGTTCCCCGGCAGGATGGTGATGCGGCAATTGTTGAATCCTTTGTTCACAGACAGGGTGTTAAAACTGCTTGGGGAAAAGGGAAGAGATTTTACCCCCATGTTTCGCAACACGGTAAATGCCACCATTGTGCGGGGAGGAGATAAAGTCAATGTGTTGCCCAGTGAAATTGAGGTTATGCTGGATGGTCGTCTGCTGCCCGGCTGTGTACCGGAAAACATAATAGGAGAAATAAAAGAAATTATCGATGACGATATCGAACTTGAAATCATCCGCTATGATCCCGGTCCCCTTGAACCGGATATGGGATTGTTTGATACATTGGCATCCGTCTTGCGCACCCTGGATCCGGATGGCATCCCCATTCCGTATCAACTTAGCGCATCGTCCGATGCACGGTTTTTTTCAAAAATCGGCATTCAGACATATGGTTTTATACCCATGCAATTGCCGGAAAGTTTAGACTTTGCCAGACTGATACACGCCGCAGATGAGCGCATTCCGGTTGAGGCGCTAACTTTTGGCAGTGAGGCAATATATCAATTACTTCGATGTTTTCATGAATGAGAACCAAAAAGATTTAACACCACCTCCCGATTCTCAGGCGATATTATCCAATGAGGATTGCATTGAGTGGATCAAATCGATACATCAGGATAGAATAAACGGTGTGGCCCTGGTTATTCATGGTCTTAATTTGCGGCCCGACAAAATGGAATCCATTATTGCCCTGCTCACCCATTCTTGTATTGATGTTTTGAATTTGTCGTTACGCGGGCATGGAAAAAATTATATTCAAAAGGCGAACGTCGATAGCAGTAAAGCCCGGATGCAAACTTTTAAAACAGTTTCGTATGAATGTTGGATCAAAGAAGCACATCGGGCCTATGGCCTTGCCGGGAAAAGGAGTCGTGAAAAACAAGTCCCCTTGTTCTTGATCGGTTTTTCACTGGGCGGGCTCATGGGAGCTACTCTGTTTGCTTCATATCCGGATGTTTATTTTGATCGGATGGTCCTTTTGACACCGGCACTATATATTTATAAAATTTATTATTTAGCAAAATTACTCTCCCCATTTCCGAGACTGGTGATCCCGAGTTTTTTTATAAAGTCGTATTGCTCCAATAGGGGAACACCCGTGGCAGGGTATAATGCGTTGTTTGAAGCCATAGAGCATTTTAAAAAAAACATGGCCTCTAAGCTGAACGTGCCAACCCTTATCTTTATAGACACGCGAGATGAATTGGTTTCGTATCGAAGATTAAAGCGCATCATAAAAAATGGGGGACTGCATCAATGGAGACTGCACCCGGTAAAAAAAAACACAACGGATGCAAAAGAAAAAATGCATCATCTGATCATTGATGAATCATCGATTGGAAAAGATTCATGGAATGAGATGAGAGAACTTATCATTCACCATCTATTGCCTTGAATTAACGTCTCTGAATTCTACGATCTATTGAAAATAATAGAATCTCGAGGATTAAATATGTAACTCATGCATGGAATGTTGGAATGATGGAATATTGGATCGTTGATTTTAAATGATGCTATTCGTTGATTTAATTCTCTGTCAAGGTGAATTTTACAATAATCCACGTTCCCATTTTCCCTGAACACATTATTCCAGCATTCCATTCTTCCATTATTCCAACTATGAGCGGAGCGAACTATCTTGTTATGTTATTAAAATCGATTTGTATTCAAATTACGTTTTGCGTGCTTTTGGCAGTAGTGTTAACAGGCTGTGAGTCGATAGGATATTATAAGCAACTAATATCCGGACAAATCGCTATTCTTAACAAAAAGCAGCCGGTCATTAAGCTTCTCGACGACCCCGATACGCCCGAAAAACTGAAAGAAAGACTCGGGCTGGTGATGGACATCCGGACCTTTGCAAAGGATGAACTTTTTCTGCCGGTTAAGAATCAATATCTCA
>JAOUGB010000236.1 GCA_029857875.1 Desulfobacteraceae bacterium
CTGCTACTGCAAATGTCTCATAACGAAGCAGATTCGGTAAACTCGGCAAGCCCGAAGGGTTTTAAATGGTGACAATTTTTTGCTTAATTAAATCCACCGATTAGATGAGACCTATCAGCGACTTTAGAATATATATTTACCTATTTATAATTATTACTTTTTTATAGCCCTGTCGCTATTTGAAACGCTCAGTTTAGGTTAAATTGAATTTCTTTTATTCATTTCACATGGCGATGGAGAATTGTCTGAAACGCATTATAGTCACGGATGGCTTCCTTTTGGGCTGAATCGCGAATGTCATTCATCTTGGCATAATGCTTAAAAACTAAATCGACCAGATTATTATCCAATTCACCGGCATCCACCATCGATTGCAGCACCGCTTTGGTATTATTAGAATCCATTCCTTTCCGGTAGGGTCGATCTTCCGTCAACGCCGTAAAAACATCGGCTACTGCCATAATTCTTGCGCCAAGAGGCAATTCGTCCGATGTCAACCCAAAAGGATATCCTTTACCATTGAGCCGTTCTTGATGTAATGCTCCCCAGGAACCTGCAACACTGAGCATTTCAAAAGGTTCTAGAACCCGATACGTATGATAAACATGAGAACGCATAATAAACCGTTCGTTATCGGTAAGTTTATCCTGTTTATTAAGAATTTCAGAAGGGATGGCAAGCTTGCCGAGGTCGTGCAAATAAGCGGCAATTTCAATAAGCCGTCGTTCATGTTTTGAAAAACCCGACAATCTTGACAGCTCAATGGCCACCGCCGCTACTCCGCTGGAATGTGTAGCCGTAAATTTGCTTTTGAAATCGATCAGCCGGCATACCAGCCGAGAAAAATCAACCATTTCTTCGATGGTAAGTTCCTTTGTCCAATACAAAACCGTCCGCTTTAAAATCGCCTCCATGGATTCTGACATTATATCTAACCAGATATGCTCTCTATTCGCCATGTTTATCAAGGCGTCAACATACTCGGGAACGAAAACATCACCTTTATGCTCTGAAATTGCACGGCAAATACCGCGCACTTGACTTAGAACCGGCGCCTTCCTGGATAGTTTGACCGCCACTCGATCCGCCAAATGGATTATATGACTTCCGATGGGAACGGATTCACCATTTTGAAAAGCCCCTTCTCCATTTTTCCAGTGAACATGGTGAAACTTTATCAGTCTGGCTACACTCGAAAATGGTGTAAATGTTTGAAGAATGAGACTGCCGGCCACGGAATGCTCCCCTGGTTTAGTATCCTCAAATTCAAGCAGGTCCAGCCGATCCTGCAGGGAGAATGCTCCGATATCATGCAATGCACCGGCGATAAAAAGCTCAAATTTATTGTCATCCGACAGCTGGAGTTCTTCACCCAATCGATAGGCCAAATAGGCAACCTGCATATGGTGATTCCCGACAACCGGACTCATCATATCGATGACTCTGGCTATGGAAGCCACCATGTCGAAGATATTGACCCGAAGTTTATCAGCAGCCATGGCTGTTTTATCCTTTTATAATTTTCCTCGTTTTTGACTCGAATGTTTCACCTTTAATTTCGCATCGATGAGTTGGTTGTGGGAAACACGCAGCAAGTTCTTAAGTTTGTTCATCAGATAATGTTCGTACTGGTCCATTTTTCCGTCGACGTAAACGATCCGCCACAGGGTTTCAATGATCTCCATTTTTTCTTCATTGGAATAATTTTCGTTGATCAGCCTGGCAAATTGCCACAAGTCGACACTCTCTTCCAGTTGCTTTTCAGCCTCTGCTATCAGCGCATCTATGTTTTCCCGGGACAGGCCGTATTTTTCTTTTAGAATCGAAATAACAGTCTCCATCTCCTGCAGGGTGAATGTTCCATCAATGCGCGCGATTTCCACAAACAGGGCGCAGGTCGCCACGTATATGTCATGACCTGTTTCCTGATCAATAGCATTTGGATCTTCCTCTTTTTTTTTACCAAAAAAACGCTTTACGATATTAAGCATTTCAGGTTCTCCTTACACGGTTTTATTTTCTAATTCATCCGATAATTCCGACCACTGCTCCGGTCATACAGGTGGCCAGTGTACCGGCAATGATTGAGCGAAATCCCAAAGAAACGATTTCGTCCCGCTTTCCCGGAGCCATTGTCCCCATACCACCGATCATAATGCCCAGACTGCCGGGATTGGCAAATCCACACATGGCATATGTCATAATGATCAGGCTTTTGGGGTTCAACGTTCCCTGTGGCAGACGGCTCATGTCCAGATAGGCCAGAAATTCGTTCAGAACCGTCTTGGTTCCCATCAGCGCGCCGGCAATGGGGGCCTCTTTCCAGGGGACACCCATAAGCCAGACCACAGGTGCCATAATCAGTCCCAAAATCCGCTGCAAACTTACGGGATGTCCGCCGATATCAGGCAAAATTCCGAGCAGTAAATTTAAAAGATGGACCAACGCCACAAGAACGATGAGCATGGCAATGATATTGATTAAAAGATTTACACCCTGAATGGTACCTTTGGTGATGGCGTCCATTGCGCTTAGCGCCGGTTCAGGAGGTGTTAACTCGCCTGATGTGCGTTCTCCGGTTTCGGGTATCATGAT
Source organism: Desulfobacteraceae bacterium (assembly GCA_029857875.1). Lineage (GTDB taxonomy): Bacteria > Desulfobacterota > Desulfobacteria > Desulfobacterales > UBA11574 > UBA11574. The sequence continues at coordinate 2,596 of JAOUGB010000236.1, forward strand.
TTTTGAGATCGTGATGGCTGCAGGGACACTGATAATGGAAGCCGTCAGGATATGGCCCATAATATCGGGTATGGCTTTGCTTAAAATGCTGGCGTACAGCACCATGACTGTTCCGGCGATAGTGGCCATCCCCGAAGTCATCAGGGTAAAAATTTCGCTCCGGGTCATTTCCTTCAAATAGGGCCGGATAAAAAGTGGAGATTCCACCATGCCGACAAATATGTTTGCAGAAACACCGAGCCCCTCTGCGCCTCCCAACCCCAGGGTTTTTTGCAGCGCGTATGAAAATGCCCTGACGATAAGGGGTAAAATTTTCCAGTAAAACAAGAGTGAAGATAGTGCACTGATAACAAGAATCAAAGGAAGGGCCTGGAAGGCTAAAATAAAGCTGGAACCAGGAAATTTTTCAGTAAACGGCAAGTCACCGCCTCCAAGATATCCGAATACCATGGATGTTCCGGCTTTGGTCGATGCTTCTATTGACAGAACCAGATGATTCAATGAAATGAAAAAACTTCTAAAAACAGGCAACTTCAACAAAATGAATCCGATCACCAACTGGATGGCAATACCTGCGATGACCAGTTTAACCTTAACCTGTGTACGGTTTTCGCTGATCAACCAGGCAATGCCTGAAAAAACAAAAAGCCCGGCCATACTTTGGATAATCATGAATCAGCCCTTCTTTGGAAAGAAATATTTATATAAAAACTCAACGTTATTATATATGCAGTTTTTCATATGCGCTTATATTTTCAAAAGATTTAACTTGCTTGTCAACTTATTTCAGTAATACATTTAAATTTCGCAACTTTGATTTTCAGCAACGCCGATACAGCACGGCAGGCCGAAAGGAACATCAATGATGATAAATCTGATAAAAAAACACGGCAAGGTCGGTCTCGGCGGCGAAGGGATTCTCAGAACCCATGCCTTAAATTCTCAGGCACGCGACGTCATTCTGGCGGCCATTGACTATGGAATTTCTTATTTTGATTCAGCCAGGGTATATTCCGACAGTGAGCTTCACTACGGTTCAGTGTGGTCCGAGTTGTGCCGGTAAAGGGCATACTGGGTCCGCTGCTTGGCGTCTTGCTCATTACTGCAGCAGAAGAAGTCATCTGGACAAAATTTGAAGGCTTCAACCAAGCCTGGTTCGGTTTGATTCTATTGGGCGCAGCTCTCTATCAGGGAATAGATTTCAGACGGAAGAAAACAATTAGCGCGGCGGTAGAAAATCCGTTAAGTCGATAACTTTTTCACCTTTGGTGGATTTCTTCAGATCTTGCCAGATTCCGCGCACTTTGGCCTTGCGGATATCATCGATCATGGCTTGGAGTTCACTACTGTTTTCGATAACCTCTCCGATCTGACTTTCAATGGCTTTCCAGCGCATTTCAAGGTCTTGGGTGTCCAGTTCGAATTCACCCAGAAAAGACAAAACACCGGCCAAATGGGACAGCAGGCCGTAATGTTTTGTATTCTGCAAATAATACGGACAGTGACACCACAAGCTGATACATTGAAAACCCTGTTTGACACCTTCAAGCTGAAGCATGGAATGAACTGCACCAGGCCCCTGGTAGGAAACGGGAACGACGCCTTTTTGCTTCAGCCTGGAGAGGGCGTCTTCGTGTGAAGCGATACCAGATATGATCCGGTCTGAATGAAGGACATTGTCATACATACTGCCGAGGGTAATGACGGTTTTGACCCCAAGCTTTCTGCAAATTAAAAATAGCTCCTTTGCAAAACGATTCCACTGAAGATTGGGTTCGTCTGCTTCCAAAACAACTATATCGTTTGGGCCGGGGTCAAGGTGGGCGGCATAAATCGATCCTCCGGGTGGATCAAAGCGCACCAACGCCCCGTCTTTGATATCGACTTCCGGACGAAGGACATCGTAGCGAAAAAAAACATCCGGGTCGATACTCGCAAACATTCGGGCCTCGAATTTTCGGATCAAATAGGCGGCCATTCCCCGTGAAATATCCAGGGCGTTTCCCCACCCCCCAAATCCCGCAATTAAAATAGGCGTTTTGAGTTCAGGCAATTCTGAGATTTGAAACCCTTGTGATGTCATAAATTCAGTTTGACATCGGGCGAAAACAAAGTCAAGCAGATCGTTTTTTCTTTACATGGCATCGGTTCATTTGATGGACGTCCTTTTGATTTTTCGTAATAGTTTAGTCCTTTGAAACAAATCGATTTCAAAGGAGCTTCAAGTATGATAAAATAAAAATGCAAATAAATTGCATGATATACATCGAATACAGACACTTTGGATCAGCTTTTTGGAGTTAGCAACATGCTTGAGAATATATCTAAAATAAACATTGTGCGCATCGGTGAGTGTATGACGTACAGC
>JAOUGB010000237.1 GCA_029857875.1 Desulfobacteraceae bacterium
GGTTGAATAATCGCCCTATTTTTTCGGCAAAGCGAAAAAGCAACTCTCAACGCGGATGGCGCAGCTGTTCGCAGACTCCCCGCCCGGGAATAGAGGATGTTGACGCTAAATATAAAATGCATTTATATCAATATAATCAAAATATTATCCGTATTTTTTGTTTTGAAAACAACAAAAACATTGAAAAATGCGGCTGTACAAAGTAATATTAAACGATAATTGAAAGCTCGGCAATTTTCTATTTGGCAACGTGAATTCAAAAGCTGTTTCAGAATCTTTCATTCGTTTGGTTTGCGAAGGTCCCGGCGTCGGATCCTCTGCAAGCCCTGAGTTCAAACAACCAACCTTTTAAAAGAAAGTAATGCGATGATGCTGAAAAGATGGTGTCTGGTTGCATCCGTGTTTATGGTGGCAAGCCTGGTGATAACGGCTCCGGTTGTTTCAGCGGAGTCTTGCCGGGCTTTTAGGCAAAAAAACGGGCTTCAGGCCTATGTCCCTCCCGAGTGGTTTTTAAGGGGGTACTTCATTGCCTGCGAAAAAAATCCAGGTTACGTTTTTGGACCGGTTCAGAATTTTGTCGGAACGCTTGGCGGCACAACCACATGGCTGATCGAGGATATGGAGCTAAAACGCCTCGAGGCGGCATCTGCAGACGGAAAGAAAATCGAATATTCGTTGTTTCTTGAAGCGGTTTCACCTGATCGCACGGAGTATTGGGTTTTCGTGGTGTTGCCGTATGAAAGCGCACAAGCGTGGTACGATGCGAAGCGGGCTTATCACGGAAGAAAGGCCGAGGAATATTACGGAAAAACCCGAAGTGAGCTTGAACGCGCCCTGAGCCAAGGGCTTAACATTAACGCTGAACTTCGCTTTTGGATAGAGAACGGAGAGACCAGCCTGAAGACCCCCGAGGACGTGATCATGAGTAAATACAAATTCCAGCCGGTTTTCGACCTCGGCACGGGTCGCCGGTTGTCCCCGGCCGCCAAGACCGAGTAGCTCGGTATCCAAGGTGGTATGAATAATGTCATCTGATGAGAATAAAAATGATAAACCCAATCGCCGCGACTTTCTAAAAAAAGCTGCGGCCATCGGATTGGGGGCTGCGGTGGGTGGCACCGCTCTCCGGCGGCCCCGCCGGGCTTCGGCCCAGATCGCTCTTCCCAAGGCGCCGATGCCCCGCAGACCCTTCGGCCGGTCGGGCATAAAGGTCTCCACACTTTCACTGGGCGGGATGTTTGACATTTTGAACAATCGGTTAATGCTCGCCAAAGCGCTTGAGTGGGGGATCGACTATTGGGACACCGCCGAAGGGTACGGCGGCGGCCGAAGCGAAGAGGGCATCGGTCGCTGGTTCGCTCGAAATCCCGATACCCGCAAACAAGTGTTTCTGGTAACCAAGCTTTCACTGAGAAGAGGTACCGATTTTACGCCCCGGCTTGAAGAGTGTCTGAAACGGCTGCATACCGATTACATTGACCTGCTTTTTGTGCATGGCATCAGCGGCATCAATGAGATGGACCCCGGCCTGGAATCCTGGTCCCAGGCCATGAAAAAGGCCGGTAAGTTGAGGTTGTTCGGCTTCAGCACACATTCCAACATGGAAGACTGCCTTGAGGGAGCCGCCCGGCTGCCGTGGATAGACGGCATTATGTTTACCTACAACTACCGCCTGATGCACGAGCCCCGCATGAAAGCGGCGGTTGAGGCCTGCTACCGAGCAGGTATCGGTCTCACGGCCATGAAGACCCAGGGCGGCGGTCCGGTCAAGAGCGATTCCGAGTCTGAGATAGAGATGGCAGGCCGCTTTATGCGAAAAGGATTTACAGACCATCAGGCAAGGCTAATGGCTGTTTGGGAAGATAAGCGTATCGCCAGCATCTGCTCTCAGATGCCCAATCTCACCATTATGGCGACCAACGCAGCGGCGGCAGTCGATCAAACCCGCCTTTCACAGTCCGATCGTGCCATGTTGGCCCAATACGCCAGGGAAACCTGCAGCGACTATTGCGCCGGATGCAGCCGTCTCTGTTCAGAAGTAATTGGCATAAAGGTGCCGATAAACGATGTCATGCGCTGCCTCATGTACGCTCATTCTTACCAGGATTTAATGCTGGCACGTTCCACCTTCGAAACGTTGCCGGCTCAAACAAGAGCGCTTTTGGATAGGTTGGACTTCAACGAGGCGGAACGGTCGTGCCCTCGAAACTTGCCGATCGGACGGATGATGAAAGAGGCGACGAATCTCTTGGCCTGACCGAGACGAAAGGCGGATCCATTGAGAGCACCTCACGAAAATCGGACTTGGTAAAACCGTTGATCGTTGCCATGATTCCGAATTTTAAGTAATTACAGATATCATTTGCCTGTGAAAAGATGTGTTAAAAATCACTTAAAAGCTTATTGAATTTCACACCGATCCCCCCTGAATCGACTCTTATAACTTTTCCTAAAACTTTGATAGGATCACCGGAGCCTGGGTGGGAAAAAGTCATTGTTAATTTTTGACCAAGCTCTGATAACAAGTTTGTTTCAATAAATAGACCACCGGCACTTATATTTCGAACGAAATCTTCAAAAATACGCCTTTGATCTGATGAATAGGTTATGTCTATGAGAGTCGATCTCCGAGGATATTTTCTCTTTTCATTCTTGGATTTCTGCCATTTCTCCAAATCTTTCAAGAGTTGTCGCATTTCCGTGTATGACATATCATCGATTATTTCGAATATAAAAGCCCGGATTTCATTTCTACCGAGCTCGTTATCATTATCTTTCATGTTGACCCCACTTTGATTTCAGTCTCAGATATTTCTTTGTAAGCTCAGGATCTCCCAAGATATTCATATATAAGGATCAAAGACGGGCTGTTGCTCAGACGGAAATCTTTTTTGGCGCTCATTGAAACGTTTTTGTTCATAAATCTTGGCGAAGTGAAAGAAAAGCAATTCCAACTGTTTGAGCCTGAAGGGCGAGTTTTGGAATCGCCTGGAACTAGCCTTAGATCTATCAGCAATTAAAGCCCCTATTTATCAACCTTGTCTTTCAATTCTTTCCCGCACTTAAAAAACGGCAGCTTCTTCGGCTTAATCTTGACCTCTTCCCCGGTCTTTGGATTCCTGCCGGTGTATGACTTGTATTTCTTGACATAAAACGAACATAGGCCCCGGATTTCCACCCTGTCGCCGCTGGCCAGAGCGTTTGCCATTTCATCAAAAAACAGGTTCACAACCGCCGTAGCCTCGTTTTTTGTTAATCCTGCTTCCGTTTTGAGCGTTTCAATAAGATCCAATTTGTTCATATGCAGCCTCCGAAGTTTGAATTATTTCAGTAAAATACATTATCAATAACGCAATGTCAAGAAATGTGTATGGTTAGATATTGAAGATCAAAAATTTTTACGATTAGTAAACGAAATATGCTATGATTCAAAAACAAAAAAAAACAAGGTCAGAGCATGCAACAAAAAAATTTTCTGTTTTCTGATATTCCTTATGCTCCCTGGGATATAGACCCAAGAGTTCCCCTCTGGTGGCGATACTTTCTCAAAAGTTTAAGTCCGCAAGAGATGAGAAATATCGCCCCGTTTCTCATCCTTATCATTGGGATTGTGTTAATTTTTGGGTTAACGCTCAAACCACCCAAAAAAGACGACTGATAATGTCATCCATGTATAAAAAAGTCGGGGTGGCCTCGCTGATCATGATGACTTCGGTTTTTTTAAGCCGTCTTACCGGTCTTATCCGGGAGCAGGTCATTGCCTATATCGGCGGAATCAGCGGGGGAGTCGATGCCTATCAGGTCGCCTTTATCATCCCCGAAATTTTAAATCATATCGTTGCCAGCGGATTCCTTTCGGTTACGTTCATCCCGATTTTTTCTCACTATCTGGTACAAAACAAAGAAGAGGAAGGCTGGCGGGTTTTTTCACTCATCCTCACCGGCTTCGGCAGCATACTGCTGCTATTGATTTTAATCGCCTGTATTTTTGCACGCGGGTTCGTCGAAATTCTCGCTCCGGGGCTTGATGATCCCATACTCATCGAACGCGCCGTTAGGATGACAAGGATTATCATACCGGCCCAGTTTTTCTTTTTTTCCGGCGGTATGCTTATGGCCGTTCAGTTCGCCAAAGAAAAATTTTTCATACCGGCCCTGTCTCCCCTTATATATAATCTGGGGATTATTTGCGGAGGGCTACTGCTGGGGACTCGAATCGGCATGGAAGGTTTTTCCTGGGGAGTTCTGGGCGGGGCCTTTATGGGAAATTTCATGGTTCAGGTCTGGGGGGCAAAAAAGGTCGGGATGCGGTTCACAATAAACTTCGATTTCAGGCACCCGGATCTGTGGCTCTATCTCCGGGTGACACTTCCCTTGATGGTCGGCTTGACCATGAGCTTTTCAACGGAATTTTTATTTCGATTTTTCGGTTCGTACCTGCCGAGAGGCAGCATTGCCGGCCTTAATTACGGTCTGAGGACGATGTTTATGCTCGTGGGCTTCTTCGGCCAGGCGGTAGGGATGGCTTCATTTCCGTTTATGGCGCGTCTGGCGGCAGAGAATAAAATACATGAAATGAACCGACTTCTCAATGATACGCTGCGATATCTGGCGCTGGTGGTCCCGTTTTCCATTCTGATTCTCGTCCTCAGGCAGGAAACAGTTGTCATCTTGTTTCAGCGGGGCCGGTTTGATGCCGCCGCAACGGCCTTAACGTCCCAGGTGCTGGTTTTTTTGATGATCGGAGCGTTCGCCTTTGCCGCACAGACCATTGTGGTTCGAGGATATTATGCCATACAGAACACGCTTTTCCCCGCATTATACGGAACCGCGGCCGTTTTGCTGAGCATTCCCCTTTACATGGTCGGAATGCTGAAGATGGGGGCCGGGGGGATTGCGCTGGCGATTTCACTTTCAGCTATTTTTCAAGTCACCCTGCTATACGTTCTTTGGAACAAAAAG
>JAOUGB010000238.1 GCA_029857875.1 Desulfobacteraceae bacterium
CGGTGGACGACTTGAAGTAGTTGATGAAGCTGTTCTCCACCTCCAGCCGCAGACAGCCGATGACCGTTACGACCGTCAGCATAGCCCCGACCACCAGTATCCAGCCCCTGTAGCCCTGCACCATCCGCGCGCAAAGGGACGTGAAAGGCGTCCCGAACTTCATCTCCACGAATGTGGCAGGAGGTCTGGGAAGGAGTACCGCCGCAGCGGGAAGGAGCAGATGGGTGATCACCAGGGAAACGCCCAGCCCCATGGTCATCATCCAACCGAAGTTCATCACGGGAAGTATCCCGCAGAACATCAGCGATGAGAAACCCGCTATGGTCGTGAGCTGGCAGTATAGCGACGGGACGAAGACATCACAGACCGCATCCCGCATAACTTCGCGATTGGACGCCTGCGGCCGAAGTCCCAGGAGTTCGGTATAGCGCACTACGATATGAATGGCCAACGACAGGGTCAGGATCAATTGGAGGGAGACGAAATTTGAGGAGACGACCGTAACGTCCCAATGGGCCAGTCCCAGCAACCCAAGCATTACGACGACCGAAAGAAAACAGCAGGCCAGGGGGAGAACAATCCAGCGTATCCGCCTGAACATTACGTAAAGGGTCCCCACGAGCAGAAGAAACATCCCGACACCGAAGACCTTGAGATCGTTCTTGACGTAGGTGATGATGTCGTCGACGATCATGGGCACGCCGCCCAGAATAAAGCCTGCTTTTGAGCGGTAGGCACCTATGATGCGACGTATGTCCTGGATGTCTTGGTGGCGGGCAGCCCGTTCCTCGTCCTTGTAACGGCGGTATTCATCCTCAATGGTGTCGAGCTCGTTGCGCTCCTGGACCGTCAGGGTCTTTTCGTATTTCTTCTCTATGAGCTTCAATCGCCGGGAAAGCATTATCTCATGGCTGCTGTCCGTCTTGAAATTGACCTGGATGGCTGCCGAGCGCATGTCCTCGCTGACCAGCATATGCTGGTATATGGGACTGTCGCGGAATTCCTCGATTGCACGCTGCAGGTCAATTTTGGGGGACTCGAGAGTCCTGATGTTGTCCTTGAGCTCCTTGAGGTTTCCAGGCTTGTTCTTGAAAAGGGGTACGTCCAGGATGGTGACGATCGACGAGACCCGCTGGAGCTGTAAGAGCTCGTCCCGGACCTTCTTGAGCCGCGCGAGTGACTCCATGGAGAAAAGTTCTTCCGGCGGGGAATAGGTGATGACGACGAAGTCTCCGCTCTTATAGCGCTCGATGAGCTTGCGATAGTACCGCATGTCCTCGTCGTTCTCCAGCACAAGGGCGTCCCCCGATGCGTCGAGGCGAAAATCCTTGAGCCCGTAAGCTGACATCCCGAGGCAGATGAAGAGGATGGCGATCGTCGTCTTGGGCCAACCCAGCACCCAACGACCGTAAAAATTCCTCCAGCGTGAGCCCTTGATCATATCGGTAATATTGCTATTAAATAATTAAAAGGCAAGATCTCCAATTGACAATATAAGATGTAATTTCTACCATTTATATTATGACATGTCAATAATAGAAACCTGTTAAAAAAGCCCATAAATTCATTGTGTTAATTCATAATATCGCACTTGAGTTTCCTGCAATTAAAGGACCGGGATTGTGCAGAATTTAGATTGAAAACTACTCTTCAGCAGGACTTCCGGGACGTCCATAATCCGAACATTTCATGAAAAGAAACCAAAACGTGCCGGTATGTTTTTAAAATTACCGGCCAACTTAGGTGCCATCATAATTTGATCTTGACTTTATATAAAGTTATCAATGTATTATTGTTTTAAGATACAATCCTGGTTTCTGAATAAGATGTTTTAACATAAATTCATCTAAGGAAAGGCAAGCAAATGAGTAAAGTTGCATTTGTAAAAACAGAAGATAGAACAAACGGCGTAAAATCTTCGATAACCACCCTTGGGCTCAAACCTTGATCAAAGAAGTATATAATACGGCATGCAATATAAGAGCCGGGAGATGGAATGCCTCTTTTCCAATACCTCAAAAGCTTTTCCCGACTGCGAACTGAAAAAAACCGTAAACGCTGGTCTGCACTGACCACCTATCAAACACCTCACAAACCCTTTCTGATGCTGTCAATTATGGATCTGATCGCCCAGGGATCGATTACCCAACCGAGCATCTTTTAGAGATATTTGTTGCAGATCACAGCCCCGCCCAAACCTTTGATAAGAGAATATCAACAAAATATTGTGCATGGGTGAAACTTAGTCGAGCGTGAATGAAGGGACTTTTTATATCAGTGCAGGAAAGAAAACATCATAGATTAATAGCTCCTCGACGATATTAATTATCTTGTGTTTTTTCCCTTGCGGAACCCTGACAATCACCCCAGGCTCAAGCGTGAAGTCCCCCACTCCCTCAACCCACATAACGGCCTTTCCTTTCAACGGGAAAAGGATGTCGTCCTGTTTTTCATGAATGTGCTCGGGAACTTCTTTGCCGACCGGCACATTAACCAACATGCAAGTGACGTTCAGATTGTGCTCTTTGGAAGAGATCAGGGGCTTTATTGAAATTCCAGGAATGACGGGGTGGGGTGCCCACGGAATGTCCTCGACTTTTCTATTAATTTCCATCTCAACCTCCTACGAAAAAGCCATAAAAAAAATTGAAAGGTTATTTTGAGATTACGTTGCAATAGGCGAGCCGGGTTGTCAATGGACACGTTTCATCCAACCTTTAAAACTCCCCGTCTCTCCAATTATTTTTTTAGGTTGAAAATTTCAATATTAACAAATCGCCGGTAAGGAATCTACAATCCCCATGGGTAAAAGAGTAAAAGAGGGGCGTAAAAGAGGGTCGGGGTTGAATTTACGCGTTTCTTTTTTTGCGTCAATAGAGGTTACGTAGGAATTGAAGGGCGTCCATAAATATATAAATTGATTAAATTTAGATACAAGTGTTATAAGGGTGGCTTGTAGGAATTGTAGGCAGGCCCAAAATATATAATTGATTAATCACCTGTTAATTTTTTGCGGAGGAGCTAATGCCAATTTACGAATATGAGTGTAAAGACTGTTCTCACTGCTTTGAAGTACTCCTGCTGTTTTCCAGTGATCCGCCCCCTCAATGCCCCAAATGCCAGTGTAAGAATGTGACGAAACTATTGTCTTCATCCACCATGAGAAAGCGGGAGGAGTATACCGGGGCGGGTGGTATGCTTGATCCTTTCGTCGGCCCGTCTTTTTCGGGCGGATCGAGCTAAAGGGAAATAAACGGGTCTATGATTTCATGCGTTTTGTGGTTTTAGGGGACGTATTTAACATTTTAAATTTATTTTCTAAATTATTTTTTATGTGGAAAACCATTTTTGTCGAAATAGACCTCTTTAAATCCAAACATATATTTGTGGTTTCTTTGCCTCAAGTGCCATTGATTTTTATGATTGAACCCAATAATTTTGCTCATTGAAGCAAAATCCAACATCCATCCCTGGCTGCCCTTTTCGAGAAAAAACGGCGATGCCTGACGAAGATCACAAGAAAAACTGATGACCGCTAAATTATCCTTGGTGAGAATTTTAGCTGTAGACATCCCTTTGTTTATAACTTGAAGCTCATTGTCCTGTTGGGCGTCGGTTACCACCCAGTTGCTAAAGAACTTCCTGGTTTCAGGGGTATAAATGCCAAGGTTGGGATCTTTGATATGCAGCCGGAGTACTTCAATATATTTATCAAGCGTATCCTGTTCCGATGGCTGGGCTTGATATTTTTTTGCCAGAGGAGAAGCCTCCTTTTCAATGGTCTTTGAACCGATTTCCACATCTAATCGAGAACCGCCTCCGCCGGATAGAAATCGGCCGGTCTGCTGCTTATCTTCCGGCTTCGCGTAATTCAAAGTCTCTATTTTTCCAAGTGCCTTTCCGACCAAAAGTTCAACAGTAGCCTCGATTCCCGGCCCCACCTTATTGGCCTGAAAAAACGGCGTCATTTGTCTTCTTTCAATATATCCTGTAAAGCCGTCCGTGAATATAGGCTCAAGATCGTATCCAATTTCGATCCTTACCTGTTTCCCAAGCGGGTCTATGAGAAAAAGAACGCCTTTCGCGCCATTGGTTGTCCGACCAACACCATATTCTTGAAAAAGTTTAACAGCTTTGTTATCAATATCCTCCGGGCTTTCTTTTAGCACTACGGCCATAATATGGATATCCATATCCCTTAAGAGTGCACTGCCAAGTTGTGTAATATGGTTTATCTCGGCTTTTGAGAGAAGGGCTGCCTGATCGCTAACGAACCCTATGCCGACACTTTTTGAGGAACTGTCATTGTTGCCGGTACATCCTGTGGAAATGGCGATAAAGAAAAGGAAAAGAACAGTTAATGTTACCGTCTTTCCGGTGAAAAAATATATTTTATTTTTGAGTTTCTTATCCATCTTTAGCGAGGTAAGGTGTGATATGTCGTTGGTATTTGAATGGTGTCATCCATTAATGGACAGGTCAAGCAAAAATACCACATAAAGAAAGGGAGGAAGACGATGAAAAATCGAATGATTTTGCTCTGGATTGTCTTTATTTTTCTGTCTTTTAATCTAAGTGCAACATTTGTTTTTGCCAAAGGTGGGGGAAAGGGGCATGGAAGTGGCAGTCCCCATGGTTGGAGCCAGGGCAAAAAGAAAGGTTGGAATTCGGATGTTTCCCCGGGCATTGAGAAAAAGGATGAGGACTCGAAGCCTTCTGGTTTAACCGATGAAAAAGAATTTCAGAAAGAAAATGAGAAAGGCGAAAAACAACAGGAAATGGAACAAGAAAAAGTTAGAGAAAGAGAAAGGCACAGGGAAAGAGAGCGAAAAGGCGAGTCCAAGGAAAAATAAACTCTAAGAGAAATAAACGGAACGTCAATGATTTTATGCCTTTGTTGAAAAATTGTTTGTGATACCTGCTACCTTGTTGCGGAAAGCGAGAATAGATGCTCTTGG
>JAOUGB010000239.1 GCA_029857875.1 Desulfobacteraceae bacterium
TTAAAAAGGTTTTCATCGCTTCCGGAATACGTCATGATCTGGTGCTGAAAGATGAAACATACGGCCTTCAATATCTTGAAGAGATTATCCGGCATCATATTTCCGGACAACTGAAAGTCGCACCCGAGCATTCCGAAGATCATATTCTTGCGCTCATGGGAAAACCCCCCATCGAGAGCTTTCTGGAATTCTTCCGCTGTTTTGAAAAGATCAACCGCAGAATGGGGAAAAAACAGTTCTTAACCTGTTATTTTATCGCTGCTTATCCGGGATGTACACTTAAAGACATGGCGCGCTTAAACCACTTTACCCGCAGAGTCCTCAAGTTCAAACCCCGGCAGATTCAGATTTTTACGCCTTCTCCGTCGACGCCGGCAACCCTGATGTACTGTACGGGAAAAGCCTATGACAGCGGGAAACCGATTTTTGTTGAAAAAGACAAACGGAACAAGGAAAAACAAAAAAACCTGATCCTCAAAGGACGTTCCGGGTGACGGGTCGACAATATCTTGGCCCGGCATCCATGAAAAAATGACCGCATATGAAAATTGCGCTGATATATCCGCCCACTGCCGATCCCACTGCGCCGTATCTGTCTGTTCCGGCCTTGACAGGCTACCTGAGATCCAAAGGTGTGGATGTTCTGCCCATTGATGCCAACATTGAATGTTACGATCTGCTCCTAAGGTTCGAAAGCCTGAGACAGACGGCTCGGCAGATTGACCGGCGCCTGGCAAGTTTGAAAAAAAAACCGTTTCTCAACCACAATGAACAGATGGCTTGTGTCACGCTGTTTCGTGCAAAAGAATTTGCCCACAGTCTCCCGGATAACATTGAAGACGCGGTTGCCGTCATGCGGGATCGTTCCGGAAAACGATTTTTTGATCCCGTTTCCTATGAAACAGCGGTGGGGGTCATCGAAAGCGCACTGGAGATGATCAGTGCCGCTTATACACCCCTCGTTCTGGATTTCAGCGCATACCGCACGCCATTTTCATTGCTCGACATTCGTGAAATTCAGAAAGATGCCCGGCCGGAGCGAAATCCATTTCATGCGTATTTTTCCGGTGTACTATGTGATCGACTGGATCGTGAAGGGGTCAGGGTGGCGGGCATTTCCGTTGCTTTTCCCGGCCAGATTCAGCCGGCATACGCCCTGGCCTATACCCTGCGCCGCAGATTGCCGCACCTGCATATAACTGTCGGCGGTCCGGCAATGACTCAGATTCTGAACCGCCTGGCGCCCGATGTCCTGGGTCGATCCCTGGAACCTTTTCATTCGGCCATTCTGTTTGAAGGGGAAGCAGCGCTTTACGACCTGGTTTTATCCATTGAAAAAGGAAAACAACCCTCAGGAGTTATTCGGGGAAAAATACGGATGGATCTATCCGGCCTTCCTTCGCCGGATTACGAGGGCATGCCCCTTGAAACCTATCTGTCACCGGAGCTGGTTCTTTCCTATGACGCCACACGGGGATGCTACTGGGGGAAATGCGCGTTCTGTCATTACGGGCTTTCAGAAACCGGAACAGCCCCATACCGTGAACGGCCGACAGCTGAAGTTGTGAAGCATCTCGGCGATATAGCGAAACAATATAACTGCGCGATATTTTATCTTTCTCAGAATACCATAATGCCCGCAACCGCACAGCGGCTGGCAAAGACTGTCCATAAATCCGATGCAGCCTGGCGCTGGGCTTGCGACATCCGGCCTGAGCCTTTTCTTACCCCTGAGTGTTGCCGGCAGCTGGCAAAAGGGGGCGTGCTTTCCCTCGCATTGGGCATCGAGTCCGGATCAAAACGGGTCCTCCGGTTGATCAACAAGGGCATCAGCCGGTCCGACATGCGCTCGGCCGTAGAAAATCTCGCAAACGCGGGGATCGCGGTGGAATGGATGTGCTTCACCCATTTTCCCACGGAGACCTATTCAGAGGCCCTTGAGACATTGCATTTCATTCAAGAGCAGCAACATCATATCGCACTGTTCACCTGCGGTGATTTCAGCCTGGTGCATCGCGCCCGTGTAGCGTGCCGTCCGGAGGAATACGGCATTTGCGAGGTATGGCATGCCCAGGGAGATGAATTTATTCAAACACTGTTTTACAGGGAAAACACGTCATCCAAAAATTCACTTGAATATCAAAAAATCGACGCTTTTGTTGAGAAGCTTTCCCGATTGTTCTGGCTTCACAAATATCCCTGGGCAGGTTCCCTTTCAACGGCCCATTCACTTCTCTGGTACCGTCGTTTCGGACCGGATGTTTTCCGGAAAATATCACATATGCGGTTGCCTCAGAAACCGGTTGCATCTTCCAGGCACTTGAAAAAAATTGAAAAGATTGCACTGGCGTCCCAAGAAAACGAAGAAAATATCTGGCATACGCTTATTTATAAAAAACGGTCTGTCAGTCCCAAAGCTTATCGACAGATGGCGGCCCAAATTCCCTCAATATCAAACCCTTTCCGGGATAGACTGCCGAAATTTCAAGTGTAAATCAGATCTCTAGGCAGCCTTTGAAAATACCTTATGCACAATGGCCGGTTGAGGGACCGTCGGCAGTTTCGGCAGTTGCTCAACTTTGGCCGTTTCGCGGGTTAGCCAACCGGAGCTGGGAGCGGTTACCAAGCCCCAGAGCGAAATCCAACACAAGCAGAACAACCAAAAAAAAGCATAGGGTATCGCCCAGCGCCAACCGAACCAACCGCCGTAGCGCCGCTGATAAACCAAAGCAGGTAACGCGGCGCTGATGATACACCCCACTGCCATGATCACCAGCGTAGGCACTGGAACCAGAAAAAGTTGCGCCGCCACGGCAAACTTGGAAGCCTCGCCCAAAGTCATTCGTAAAAATTGGGTGGCGCTGAACAGACGGATCCAGCCGCTGCCGCTGTCGGAAGGGCGAAAGCGCCCCGTGATGAAAGAGAGCATCACCAGGTTTTCACGCACGTTGCTGCGGGCCCATCTTAACAACATCTTGCGCAACCCATTGAAAGTAATTGGTATCTTGGTCATTACTATGGCCTCGCGCTGATAGACCACGCGAAACCCGCAGCCAAGAATCAGGTTGGTCAGCGCACGGTCTTCGCCAATGGCAGCAGGATGGCCCATAAAGGTTTGATTGATCCAATTTGACAGATGGGGTATGACCACCTCCGCCCGGTAGGCTGAAAGTGCGCCGGGCGTGCAAAATACACCTCCGTAAACGCTTTGACCGGAACGAATGAAGTCAAAGGCGCAGGCAAACGAAACATCCAGCATTTTAGGAATGACGCCTTCACTGAGATTCAGTACGCGCACATTGCCCGCAACCGCGCCGACACGCTGGTCGCTGATCAGCGGACTGACCAAATGGCGAAGGGTATCAGGCAGGACCTCGGAATCCGAATCGATGGTCACATATACCCTCCCACTCGCCTGAGAAAAACCAGCCATCAGCGCATGGCGTTTGCCGCGGTTAAAAGGCTGGCGAATAAGCCGCACGCGCAAGGGAAATTCTTGTTTCGCCATTTGCATCCATTGCCACGTATCGTCCTTGGATCCGTCATCAACACAAATCACTTGCATTTTTCCGGTCGGGTAGCGACTGTTTATAACCGACCGAACGGTGTCCAGAATCTGCCGGCCTTCGTTGTAGGCCGGTATGACGACTGTAAGGGTCGGTAAAGCACCGTCAGGTAAGGGTGCATAAGACCGGTAGCGACAGGCAAACCAAATACGCCATGCCAAGGCCAAGAGCGTCCAAAAGGTCAATCCAAGGGCAAAATAGTTTTTCGTCGACCAGGATTTCACAAAGTCCCAGGCTTCTGCAATTTTTAGGGCTTCCACCTGCCACCAGGTCATCGCCAGTGCGGAGATTAAAGTGAACAGCAGCAGCCATGGGAAAAAAATATCTGCTTTAAAGCGGTATGAATTAATTTTATTTTCCATATGTTATCTCAAATTAGACTCTATTTTTCAATGTACGGCCCCTCAAAGAGGCCGGGATGTATGTCATGCTTTCATTCAGGTGTCAATATCAATCTATCCTGTTTCTCACTCTTTTTATAAATTTTACCCTCATTGGTGATTCAAAGTAAAAAGTGGTATGAAAAAGTTTTTGTTTTTAGAGAATGTATTTTTAACGCAACAGATATGCCAAGTTGAATGGAAAAGTTATCTGTCTGATATCAAATGCATTTTCGATTAAGACCGCCTTGATTTCCGAAGGATAGAGTAGGGAAATCCATACAGGGCTGCAACGGAAAATCCAGGAATCACGCACAACCTGTTAATAATCTCCGTATTTTTATGTGGTGGAAATGGCATACACCGGATCAAGGCTTGATGGTCGACTCTTATGCCGATCTTAGAATCAAATATTAAAGTAAAATTTTTAAGGGTATAATGTAGGGGTGACCCAATAAAAATATTGGAATTCAGAGAAACATGGCTTAAAATGTGTCAAGCGATAAGCCTTAAGTTAATTTTCAAAAAATAACAAATAAAGCATTCTTTAAAAATAAGGAGGTATGACTATGGCCAGAATATGCTTTTTACTTTTGTTTTTCATCATGACATTTACGTTCTCAGCGACCGCCATGGAACCATTTGAAACCGATATCATAAAAACATCTGCCGGTGATTTAAAGATCACATTTATCGGCCATGGGACCCTGATGTTTACTTTCGGCACTAAGATTATCCATGTTGATCCATTCACCAAAGTCGCAGATTATGAAAAGCTCCCGAAAGCGGATGTTATCCTGATCACCCATGAGCACTACGACCACTTAGACTTGAAAGCGCTCGAACTCGTCCGGACTGAAAAAACAAAGGTGGTGTTGACCGAAGCCTGTTCAAAACAGGTAAAAAACGGCATTATTATGAAAAACGGCGATGTTCAAACCGTCAACGGATTGAAAATAGAAGCGATTCCGGCTT
>JAOUGB010000240.1 GCA_029857875.1 Desulfobacteraceae bacterium
TTCAGAATTTGTTTCAAAAATACAAATTGTTTTCGGACCCTCAATTTCTGAATAAATACGCTCTTGAAATGTATCTTTATTTTGGGGTTTAATCACCTGATAAGAACCATCAAGAATGGTCTGGGTCGATCTGTAATTTTGTGTCAGTTTTATAACTTTGGCATCAGGATAGTCTTTGATAAACCTTTTAAAATATTTAACACTTGATCCTCTAAACCCGTAGATGGACTGATTTGGATCGCCGACCACACAAATATTTCTATCAACACCAGGTGGGGCAAGGGACTTGATAATCCTGTATTGACCATGGTTTAAATCTTGATATTCATCCACAAAAATATATTGAAAAAACTTCCTGTAAGAAACGGCGGCTTGATTTTCTGTTTCAAGTAATCGAACGGTTTTCAAAATCAGATCTTCATAGTCGTAAAACTTTTGTATTTCCAATAAATTTTGATACGATTGATATACTGCTTGAAAAAAATCATTTTTTGTAGAAGACGATTTGCCCAACCATTCTTCGGGATTGAGTATGTTTTGTTTGGCGGATATAATCCATTCTAACAATATTTTGGGTTTTGTCTGTACTTGAAGGCCCGTCCCTTCAACACGGCTGATGGCATCTAAAAGCAATAACTCCCGGTCTTTTTCATCAATGATCGTATAAGATTTTTTTTCAAAATCATTCAAAAAATGAAAACAAAGGCTGTGAAACGTTCCGATAACGGGCTGATTTTTCGATTTCCCGAATATGGTTTCAAGTCGTCGACGCATTTCCTGAGAAGCCTTGTTCGTAAAGGTCACCGCAAGGATGTTCTGCGGTGAAACCTTCTTTTTCTGTATAAGATATGCGATTTTTTGGGTTAGGGTGCGTGTTTTACCGGTTCCAGGTCCTGCAATAATGATTAATGAACCCCCATCATGTTCTACAGCCCGACGCTGTTCTCTATTTAACTCAATGGTTTCAAATGTCTTTCCGTTGGTTTTATCCGGCGTATCTTTTATAATCACATTAGAAGGTGTATAAAGTTTTGGATGTTGGTTACTTTCCTTGCTTTTCTTGGATAATGAATCGGTAGAATCTATAATAAAAAGAGGTTTTTGTCCCTGAAGTTTTTTTCGTTCATCTTGTCTAAAAATTTTTATCTTGCCAAATTCTCCATCATATCCTGGTAAAAGAACGATTTTATTTTGGCGCACCCTTGTGATCGCTTCCCCCAGCAAGGGCAGTCCCGCAGCGTCAATAATATCTCTTTTTAGCGTCGTTAAAATGTCAAATTCACATCCCAGTTTTTCAAGTAAATTTCTGTAGTTTCCCATAATTTTTTTTGAGTTCGGACCTACCTTTAAAACTTCAGACAAGATCTCCACAAGGGGAACTATATTGTAATAAGGATGATATTTTTTCGGTTTAGCGTTTTCCGGTCGATCTGCAAGCTCCTCCACCCTGTACAAAACACCCAAGGTAAGCGGTTTTCCACAAATCGGGCATATTCCACCCTGCTCTCGTGTTTTGTTGGGCCAAGAACGAAAATCACAATTTCTATGTCCATCAAGGTGATATTTCCCTTCTTCAGGAAAAAACTCTAACGTACCTAAAAACCTTTCAGGATCACCACTTTTGATAGCAGACTTTATGGCTGAATATGACATATCTGTATCAAACAGATTTGCCTCCCGTCCCAGTTTTAATGGTGAATGTGCATCAGAATTTGACACCAGTGTAAGGCCGTCCAATGCGGATACCCGCCAGTTCATCGCTGGGTCTGATGAAAGGCCTGTCTCAACTGCAAATATAAAAGGCGTTAGATCCTCAAAACATTCATCTATAGAATCGAAACCTGATTTTGAACCCAGTAGTGAAAACCATGGTGTCCAGATGTGAGCCGGAATAAGAAATGCCTGATCGGATGTCTCAAGAAGTATTTCTAAAAGATCTCTGGCATCAAGACCAAGTATTGGTCTTCCATCGGATTTAATATTTCCAATCTTATCTAATTTTGAATTAAAGTTCTCAACATGATTTAAATCGGATAGAAATACAAGATTATGATTTTTACGGGTTTTATTGTTTTTTTTATATATATTGCTTATTTCCGAAACCAACATAAAGCGCACTTTTCTACGGCATGACTTTGGAACTTCTTGATCGCATAACCTTGAAATTTCATCTTTTAACCTAAACATTCCAGGTTCTGCTGGTATTAGCTTTTCTTTAATTTCAGCAAACCATCCCGGGTGAGTAAAATCACCGGTTCCTATAACCGATAACCCTTTAAGTTGAGCTGAAATATATAGGTTTTCAAAATCCAAATTCTTCGCCGTTGCTCTGGAAAAACGGGAATGAACATGAAAATCAGCGATAAATTTCATAATTCTTTCTTTGTTATTTGTTTATTGGTAAATACACGGTAAAAACACTTGTAACATTCTTATAAACGGTATATATACTTATATCAAATAAAAATAAGCACTATATATAGTATTTTTAAAAGTTTTACATTGCTTTTAAAACACGCATTATAACAAACGCTTTTTATATTGATATTTTTTCAATAAATAACTACTTATTAACAATAAATTTTATATTTTTTATAATCTATTAATTTTAATTATTTTTTAAACTTTTTTTTAACAGTTTTGATACATTTTTTTTGTGTTATTTAAGTAAATTATAAAATTATTATCGTTATGAACAATATTTTATTATTATTATATATTTATATAAAAAAATAAGGAATAGAGTATGAAGTTTAAAATTCAAAAAAGCGACATCCTTGATATACTGTCTAAAGTACAAGGAATAACCGGGCGAAAAAGCAACTTGGCTATTACGTCAAACATCCTAATGAAGACAACAGATAAAGGAATAATACTGGTTGTAACGGACCTTGAGACAGGTTTCGAAGGCTTATATCCGGCAAGCGTAGAAAATCAGGGGGTATTAACGATAAATTCAAGAAAGTTTTACGAAATCGTTAGAGAGTTTCCAAGTGAAGATATACAAATTAGTGAATCTGACAACTATTGGATTAAAATAGGTAATAATAATGTAGAGTATAATATTGTAGGATTAAATCCAGATGATTTTCCAGAAACGCCAATAATAGAAGATGTCGACTTTTTTAGCATCGATTCCGAAGTTTTTAGAAAAATGATTGAAAAAACAGTCATTATTACCGGTGCTTCTGATGAGAAAAGAACCCATATCACCGGAATTTATTTTGAAATTATTCATCAAGAGGATAAAAGCGTTGTGAGAATGGTTTCAACCGATGGCAACCGGCTTTCAAAGGCAGATTGTGTTTATAAAAAAGACATAAAACTGCCCCAGGACCTCGGTATAATTATCCCTAAAAAAGGAATGAATGAAGCTATAAAATTTTTAGATCCTTCAGGAACCGTTCAGATTGGTATTAAAAATAATAATTTTATTATCAAAAAAGATTATGAGACCGTCATCATAAGACTTCTTGAAGGAGATTTCCCTGAATATGGAGATATAATACAAAGAGGATCTTCCTACGCGATCCATTTGGATAAAAAAAAGTTTTTGATGATGCTAAAAAGAATGTCTATTTTATCTTCTGAAGACTACAAAGGAGTTATTTTTAATTTTAAAGAAGACAATATTTCTATTACCACAACAAATCCGGACTTGGGTGAATCAAAAGAAGATATGGTTATTGACTATAGAGGAGATCCCATTGAAGTTGCATTTAATCCCAGATACATCATAGAAATATTAAGTGTAATCGATACTGAAAAGGTTGTTGTCAATATACTCGATAAGGAAAAGCCGTGTTTAATCGAAGGGGAAAACGATGATACATATTTAAGTGTCATCATGCCGATGAGAATATGAAAACAGAAGAAAATATATATAACGCTGATCAAATAAAAGTTCTCGAAGGACTTGAAGCGGTTAGAAAAAGACCGTCTATGTATATCGGGAATGTTAGTCTTGAGGGGCTTCACCATTTGGTCTACGAAGTCGTGGATAACAGTATTGATGAAGCCATGGCGGGTTATTGTGATTTGATAAAGGTTATCATTCATACGGATAACAGTGTCAGTGTTGAAGATAATGGAAGGGGAATACCTGTAGGTATCCAAAAATCAGAGAATATGCCAGCCGTTGAAGTTGTTATGACAAAACTTCATTCTGGCGGTAAATTTGATAATCACTCATATAAAGTTTCTGGTGGACTTCATGGTGTGGGTGTTTCAGTGGTAAATGCGCTTTCAAAAATCATGGAAGTCGAAATTTATTCCGATAACAAAATTTACTATCAGACTTTTGAAAAAGGTAAAAAAATTAGAGAACTGAGTGTTATCGGTAAAACAAAAAAAAGAGGCACAAAAATACATTTTGTTCCGGATACCGAAATTTTAGAAACGGACGACTTTAATTATGAGATTCTGATTCGAAGGTTAAGAGAACTCGCTTTTTTAAACAAAGGAGTCAGATTAACCATAGAGGATGAACGCTCAGACAAAAAAGATGAATTTTGTTATGAGGGCGGCATCGTGTCGTTTGTGGAATATCTAAATAAAATAAATTCGTCGCTTCACAAACCGATATTTATAGAGGGCATAAAGAACGACGTTCAAATAGAAGTTGCCATTCAATATAATGATACGTTCAAGGAAAAAATATTTTCTTTTGCAAACAATATTAATACGATTGAAGGGGGATTTCATCTTATCGGCTTCAAGGCGGGATTAACGCGTACCATTAATCAATATTCAACAAATGAAAATCTTCCAAAAAATTTAAAAGCTAAAATCAGTGGAGACGATATTAGGGAAGGTTTAACAGCTGTAATCAGCATTCGAATAAAATCCCCACAGTTTGAAGGCCAAACAAAAACAAAACTTGGCAATAGTGAAGTAAAAGGGCA
>JAOUGB010000241.1 GCA_029857875.1 Desulfobacteraceae bacterium
CCGGAAGTATTTTAAGAATTTCCACCAAATATGCGGCTTGGATGCTGCCGTAAAGCAAGGCAAAACCGAAAAGCATCATGGCCGAGGCGGAAGCCCCGATCAAAAAATATTTGATGCCTGCATCAATTCCCCGGTCCTGCCCCTTTCTCAGAAAAACCAGCGTGTAGAGTGAATAGCTGGAGAGTTCCAGAGCGACGAATATGGTCAAGAGGTGAACGCTGCTGACCAGCATCATCATGGACAGGGTGCAAACGGTCAGCAAAAAGTAGAATTCAGGGTGAAGCCGTTCCTCGATCCCATCGAGTTCCGTACAGAGGCACAGCACCAGAAACAGACCCATGGACAGCATGACTTTAAACACCTGGGAAAACAAATCTACACGATACGTGCCCAAAAAGAGGTCTCCCCCCAAACGAACGCATGCCAGGCAAACCCCAACCCCTACGGAGGCCAAAATGAGGGCAATGAAATAGACCTGTTCGGGTCTGACCCGCCGCGACATGGATAAACCCAGAAATACGGTACCCATAATCAAAAAGTAGAATTCAGGATTGAAAATTATCCAACTCATCATGGCAACCCGTTGACAAAAGGAATTGATGCCGTCTGAATCATGTCAAGCATAACATTAGGAAAAAGACCAAAAATTACGATGACCGAGACCAGGATCATCCTGGGAATACCCAACTTAAAAGAGACATCTTCCAGATGCGCAAAACGATCGTTTTTCGGCCCGTAGCAGGTTCGCTGCACCACCCGCAAGATGAACAGCGCACTCACAACCAGAGCACAGACTGCCAGTGTTCCATACACCGGATAGACTTTGAAGGAAGAAATGAAGACTGTAAGTTCCGCCCAGAAACTGGCCAGACAGGGAACACCGATACCGGTAAGTGCCGCCACAATAAAGTAGCCGGTGGCCACCGGCATGATACGGCTCAGTCCCCCGAGATCCGCAATGGTTTTTGTGTGGGTTCTATCATAAATGTAGCCCACCGATGAGAAGAACAGCGCTGTCATCACCCCATGGGCAAACATCTGAAAGACAGCGCCGTTGAGCCCCTCAACGGTCACTGTGGCCAGCCCCAAACCGACGATGCCCATGTGTGAAACACTGGAATATCCAATAACAAATTTGAGATCGGTCTGGCTCAATCCCACAAAAACCCCGTAGACAATGCCGACGACGGCAAGGAGCGCCATGAGGTGTGACCAATACTGCCAGCCTTCAGGGCAAAGGAATATACCCACACGCAGCACGCCGAACGCGCCGATTTTCATGAGTACACCGGCGTGAATCATGCTCACCGCGGTGGGCGCAGCCACATGACCCACCGGTGACCAGGTATGAAAAGGCCAAACACCCGCCAGGATGCCGAATCCGATGTACAGAAGAAGGAACGCAAATTTCTGCTGAAAGGGGGAAAAGGTTCCCGGATGCATGAGCGCCACCAGGTTGAATGTGTTCAATCCCGATTTGACCACGAGATAAATAATGGCCGGAAGGATCAGGGCGCTCCCGGCCAAAAGATACAAGGTCAGCTTCATGGCCGCGTATTCCTTGCGCGTGCTGCCCCAGACGGCAATGAGCAGATACATGGGAAAAAGTGACACATCATACCAGATAAAAAGAAAGAAAAGGTCCATGCTCATGAAAAGTCCGAAGACACCGGTAACCAAAAGAAAAACCAGTGCGAAAAACTCCTTGACCCGGGTCTGAAGTTCCCACATGGTGAGCACGCCGGTAAAAAAAACAATTCCGGTCAAAAGCAGCATGGGCAGACCGAATCCGTCGGCACCGTTGAAATAGGTGATTCCCAGAGACGGAATCCATTGAAACTTTTCCACGAACTGGAGTCCGCCCTGACTCTTGTCATAGGCAAAGAACAGATAAACGGATATCAGCAAGGTGATCCCGGAACAGACGGCGCTGACCTGCTTGATGGTGTCCTTTTTATCTCCGGGGATAAAAAGGATGATCAAAAGCCCTCCCACACAACTGAGCAGGATCGAGGACAGATACGGAAAATCAGCATATACCATGTGCATCTGAATATGACCTTAAAAGAAAAAGTAAAGTGCCAGCAAAAGTATGACCACAAACATCACCATCAGTTTATACTGAATCATTGAAAGATGGAGATCGGAAAGCATCCGGCCGCTTCTTACGGCACCTTTGCTCACCGCGTGGATGCTCCCGTCAATGACCTGGTTGTCATTTTTTGTGCATACATTGGATACCCCCCGGTAAATAACGACGTCCAAAAGCCATCGATACATCCGGTCAAGGTACCACCGCTGGAGAAATAACGCTTTTACCGCCGGAATCCGCTCGGCAAATCCGATTCGGTCGGCTTTGCTGCGGCCAAATTCCACCCAGGCCAGAATGAGTCCGATCACGGCCAAACACAAGGCTGTATATAACAGCCAGGCGTGGTGATTTCCACCGAGTTCTTCCATACCCGCAGGGCGGCCGGTGAGAAAAAGCTGCAGCATCTTTTGGCAAAAACCCAGCACCAGGGTTATGGACGCCAGGATGATCAGCGGCCAGACCATCACCCGGTAATGATGATGTTCCTTTTCGCCGTCGCGGGTGGATGAAGTGTTTTCACCTGCTTTCTCATCTTTGGTAATTTTCGGAAAAAGGATAATAAAAATCAGCCGGAATGCGTAGTAAGCGGTTAAAAACACACCCATAAGCCCTGCTGCCAGCCATATGGGATTATTCAAGCCCGCCAATTGTGCCAAAATCAATTCCTTGCTGAAAAAGCCGGAAAGCGGCGGCAAGCCCGACAAAGCGGCGGCGGCGATAACCATACAGATCACGGGAGTTTTCAAACGGCGGCCTCCCTGTCTCCCGATGTCAAACATATCGTTAGTTTCATAAGTATGGATAAAAACCCCGGAACAAAGGAACAGTAAGGCCTTGAATCCGGCATGGGTGGTCAGATGAAACACCCCGGCAACATAACTTCCCGCAGCCAACCCCATAATCATGAATCCCAGCTGACTGATGGTGGAATACGCCCAGACCTGTTTGATGTCCCGGCTGACCATGGCCATGGTGGAGGCCAGGAGCATACTTATGGTACCGATGGCGAGAAAAACGGTCATGGCTGTGGGGGAATGGCTGAAAAAAGGGAAAAGACGGGCAAACAGAAAAACACCTGCGGCCACCATGGTGGCCGAGTGCAACAGCGCACTGACCGGCGTGGGGCCTTCCATGGCATCCGGCAACCAGGTCAGCAAAGGAAATTGGGCGCTTTTGCCGACGACCCCGCCAAAAATCAGAAGGGCCGAAAGCGTGATCAGTCCCGGCGTCATGTGCGCCGTCACCATGGGGCCGTTCATTTTTAAGATATCCAGATTCCCCAAATTCATCAACACCAGCAGGAGACCGAGCATAAAAGCCACATCACCGAAGCGGGTCATGACAAATGCTTTTTTTCCCGCCTCGCTGGCACTGAATTTTTCGTACCAGAAACCGATGAGCAAATAAGAGGACAGGCCCACCAGTTCCCAAAAGACATATAACTGGAGCAAGGAGGATGACAGTGTCAGACTTATCATGGCCCAGGCAAAAAGCGACATGAATGCGTAATAACGAGAGAACCCCCTGTCTCCGGCCATGTAACCAAGGGAATAGATCTGAACGAGAAAACAGATTGCGGTCACAATGGTGAGCATCAAGAGGCTTAACGGATCCAGAAGAAAACCAACGGGAACGTTGATGTCACCGGATACCAGCCATTGTCCGGCATACTGGATCGACGTTTTCAGATGACGGTATCGGACCAGCAGAAGGACGGCGCCTGCCAAAGAACCCGTAACAGCCCCGATGGAAAGACCGGCACTGAGCTGCGCTCTCCTTCGGGTAAAGAGCATGATCAGCACAAAGGCGCCAAAGGGAAGCAACACCGTCGCAGCGGCCGTTACAAAGGTCCAATCTTTCATCAATGTCAAAGTCATATTGTCCTATTATTTAGAAGCTTTCCTATTTCCTCTCTTCTCTTTCCTCTTTCCTAATTTCCAACCTCTGCTTTTGGATTGATGATTTATGATTGTTGATTGATGATCGAAGGTGTCGCTCGCGCAGCGCATGCCTCCTACCTTCTTATCTTCTTACCTTCTGATCTTCTGTCCTCCGACCTCCGACCTCGGACCTCTGATCTCTGGTCCTTTACCTCTTTTCTCTTTCCTATTTACGGCTTAATAGACTAAACTTTTCAATTATAGGCTTCGGGATCAACGGACCCCTTTCGTTTATACGCACAGACAATCAATGCCAATCCCACGGAAACTTCGGCCGCGGCGATGGCCAGTATAAAAATCGCGATAGCCTGTCCTTCCAGATGCTGCCAGCGCAAGGCTGCGCCGACAAAGGCGACGGCTCCGGAATTTAACATAATTTCCAGGCCCAGAAGAATCATGATCAGGTTCCGCCGTGTCACCGCACAAAACATCCCCATCAAAAAAAGGATCCCGGCCAACAGAACAACATGGCTGTAAGGAACAATCATCTTTGGTCCTCGTTCAACTTTACGAATAAGTAAATTAGATACTCGACATACTCCCTACCAATGTAAATGTTACCGAAAGACTTCTCAGAAGTGCCTAAAGTTTGAAGTGATCTAAAGTGCCTAAAGTTGAGGTAGCGCTAACGCGCTGTCATTAAAAATATAATTGGCCTAAAATTCCTTAACTTTAGCTCACTTTCAACTTTAGCTCACTTGTAACTATCTCTATTCTTTCCCAGATACAGAACAGCGACCACTGCGACAAGCAGAAGCAAAGAAACGATTTCTATGGCCAGCCAGTGTTTCCGGAAAAGATAGTGTCCGAAGAACACGGGTTTGGCCACGGCTGCTTTCAGCGGAATCCGGCTGTCCGGATC
>JAOUGB010000242.1 GCA_029857875.1 Desulfobacteraceae bacterium
TTTAATTATATCATAATCCGGATATCTTGGCGTAAGCGTCTGAAAACCATGGTGATCAAATTCCGGACTAAAAAACTCCGGGATATAGACACCTTCGATGTGCGACCATTTTCTCAAAAGGGTTTCATTATCGCGGTTTTCCTCTGCCTTCCATTCAAGCCAGGCCCGGCACATTTCTATGATGACTTTTTCACCGTCTCCAATTACGATGGCATCAAAAAAATCTGCCACCGGCTCTGGATTACATGTACAAGGACCACCTGCAATAACAAATGGAAATGAACCATCCCGCTGTCGTGCCAGAAAAGGAATGCCGGCCAGATCCAATATGCTGAGTATATTCGTATAATTAAGCTCATAAAGAAGGCTAAAACCGATGATATCGAACTCGTTTAGCGGTTTTTTTGATTCCAGCGAAGCAACCGATAGCCTGGATGATCTGAGATATTTCTCCATATCGGGTGCAGGTGCAAAAACCCTTTCAGCAGCAATCTTTGGGTGGCTGTTAAGGATATGATACAGTATCTGAAGTCCGAAATGAGATGTTCCGATCTCATATAGATCCGGAAAAGCAAGTGCAAAACATAAGTCTATCTTGCTGTGATCTTTTTTAATGGCGTTGATTTCAGAGCCTAAATATCGGCTGGGTTGCTCTATCAGGGGTAAGATATCTTGAATGCTTTTTATGCTCATGATATATATTTTCTCAAAAATCACACCACTTAAATGGCCGACAGAAATACATGGGTGAAAAATAGGTTACACTTAATCGTATTATACGGGAGCTCAAAATGCCAGAAATAAAATCGCAAAAAAATATACTTATAATTTCAGCGGTTTCCCTCCTTGTTTTTTTTAACCTGTTTTTTATTATTACACCGGGCATCCTTAACGCTGAAAGTTTGCGCGAAAGTGCGGTTGTGAAAGCCATTCGAAAAGTCAGTCCCGCAGTGGTTAACATAAGCTCGGAGTTTGAGGTTCGCAAGCGTGCAAATCCATTTTACGGGTTTGGAATGGATCCTAACTTCGAATCTTTTTTCAGAGACTTTTTCGATCCTGGTTTCGAACAAAAATATAAGCGAACCAGTCTGGGATCCGGAGTCATTATTGATGGCAAACGAGGATTTATTCTTACCAACAAACATGTGATTGTAAAAAGTTCAACCATTACCGTTGCTTTAAAAGACGGGCGTGAATTCAAAGCACAAATTATAGGTGCAGATCCTGATTCCGATCTCGCCGTATTGCGTATTTCCCCCAAAGGCGATCTCCCGGCCATTGAAATGGGTGATTCTAACAATCTTATGATTGGTGAAACGGTGATCGCCATCGGAAATCCTTTTGGTTTCTCAAATACCGTAACAACAGGTGTTATCAGCGCCACCAATCGGAGTATAAAAGTCGACGATGCATTCTACCATGATTTTATCCAGACGGATGCCTCTATTAATCCGGGAAACAGCGGGGGACCCCTATTGAATATATATGGTGAGCTTATCGGTATTAATACCGCCATCTATGCCAAAGCCCAAGGAATCGGTTTTGCCATACCCATTAACAAAGCCAGAAGGATTGTTACAGATCTTATCAAATACGGGGAGGTTATACCGGCCTGGATAGGGGTAACCGTACAAGATTTGGATGATGAACTGGCCCAATATCTTCAAGCAACGGCTGTTAAGGGTGTATTGGTTAAAAAAACTGAAAAGTCTGGTCCTGCCTTTAAAGCCGGCATTCACGAGGGAGACATTATACGATCTGTTGGATCTCGAAAAATTCTTTCTCAAAACGATTTTAATACAGCGATGAGCAACATTTCTGCTGGAGAAACTATTGGTATAAGTATATGGAGGGATGGCAAAACAAAAGAGGTTTCTGTGAAATCTTCATCCTTTCCAATAGAACTGGCTTTGGACCTGGCTCACAACATCCTCGGAATCACGGTAAAAAATCTTTCCAAGAAAAATCGTTATATTTACAAGACACATACACAAGAAGGTGTTTTGATTACAGAAATTAACCGCAATTCATATCTCGCCCGTATCGGCGCCAGACCCGGGGATGTTATTCGACAGGTGGATGAATTTACGATAAAAAACATTAATGATTTTAAAAAGGCGATTATTAAATACCGCAACAAAAAGTCATTGGTTGTCGTTTTACAGCGCCAAGATCAACTTTATAATATAACGGTTAAATTATAACCTCAATATGGCTAAAAAGCCTTTGAAGCATTAGGCCGGGAAAATTTTAACTATTGGTGTGCTGGTATGGAGGTTTATTATGAAACACACAAAAATCGTATACCTACTTCAATCAAAAACCCCCATCGATCATGTTCTTATAAAGGGTTGGGTCCGAACCCGGCGTGATTCAAAAGATTTTTCATTTATTGAAGTCAATGACGGGTCCTGTCTGAAAAATATTCAGATAATCGCAGATAATACTTTGAGTAATTACAAAAATATCAACAGTCTCTCCACTGGATCTGCCGTTGCTGTTTCCGGGAAACTTGCAGAATCAAAAGGTTCCGGGCAAAAATGGGAGGTTATAGCGAAAACGGTTGAAATTTTAAGTGTCGCTCCTGAAACCTACCCGCTTCAGAAAAAACGTCACACAGACGAATTTTTAAGAACCATCGCTCATTTAAGACCTCGAACCAATAAATACGGCGCCACATTTCGAATCAGATCAGAGTTATCCTACGCTATTCATCAATTTTTTAGAAACAAAGGGTTTAAATATATCCATTCACCCGTCATCACCGGCTCGGATTGTGAAGGGGCGGGGGAGCTGTTTCGCGTAACAACACTGGCTCTGGATAATTTGCCCTTTATAGACGGTAAAACCGACTATACCAAAGATTTTTTTGGTAAAGAGGCAAATCTAACCGTATCCGGGCAGTTGTCCGCAGAAATGTTTGCTCTTGCCCTTGGAGATGTTTATACCTTCGGCCCAACATTTCGAGCTGAAAACTCCCACACCAGTAGACATGTCGCAGAATTTTGGATGGTCGAACCAGAGATGGCGTTCTGTGATCTAAAAGGAAATATGGATCTTGCTGAAGAAATGATAAAATTTTTAACAAGATTTGTTCTTGAAGAATGTAACGATGATATTGAACTCTTTGCAAAATATGTGGATAAATCCTTGATAAAAACCCTGGACAATGTAGCGTCATCCGATTTTAAACGTCTTTCCTACACCTCGGCCATAGACATATTAAAAAGATCTGAAAAAAAATTTGAATATGACATCGATTTTGGAAGAGACCTTCAAACCGAACACGAACGCTATTTAACAGAACAATACTTTAAAAAACCTTTAATTGTCTTTGACTACCCCAAAACCATAAAACCGTTTTATATGCGTTTAAACGATGATCATCAAACAGTAGCAGCTATGGATGTTCTTGTGCCTCGAATTGGAGAAATTATTGGTGGAAGCCAGCGCGAAGAACGCCTTGAGGTGCTTGAAAACCGGATGGATGAAATGGATATGCCGAAAGAGAATTACTGGTGGTATTTGGATTCAAGGCGTTTCGGATCTGTTGAACACAGTGGCTTTGGTCTTGGGTTCGAACGGTTGCTCATGCTGGTAACCGGTATCAGCAACATCCGGGATGTTATCCCCTTTCCAAGAACGCCCAATAATATAGAGTTTTAACAATTCCTTTATACCTACGCTTTCATACATCTCAGCTTCGCCAGTTCTTCTGCATAGCCATAAAGGTGAAGCCCCTTGCTTTCAACAATCATTTCACCGTCTTTTACACCAATTTCGCCGGCCATATATTCTTTGAGATTTTGAATTCCAGCCAGATTCGCCGGCATTCCTCCCCAAAGATCCCAGGATCGAAAATATACAATGAAATGAAGCGCGCCATCCTGAATTCTTGTGTCTATGGCGCGTAAACACGGCGGGTCTAATAGGGTTAGGTCGGAAGGGTGCGCCACTTGAAGAACCATCTGGTTATTTCTGCTCCCGAATTTTTTATAGGTATGAATGATCCATTCGATTTGATTCAGATAAAGTTTGCCGTCTTCTTCAAAAACGGCTTTTCCGTCCACGTCTCTTTTGTCTATAATCTCCGTGTTCCCTTCTTCCCACCATTTAAATTTTTCCTCTGTAATCGGCGCCCGGGTTAATCTTTCTCCATATGTATAGGATTCACCCGGCTCTTTTTGTCCGGTCATGATATATTCGATGTACGACCTTTCATAGCCTTCCCCACCGTATATATACGCTTCTTCCACCGGATTTGGAATACCACAGGATGGGGGTATATCGGGTAAAAGCGGCTGGCTTCCCGGGTGTTTTATGTGTCCGGTAAAAAAATCATATTCGAGCCTCTCCTGCCCTGCATAACTTCCGCGATCTATTTTAAATTTTCTGCCATGGTCCAGTATATCATGAACGGCCTGAAACCAAAGGTCCGGTAAATCCCTTGCTTGAATCTTATGAATGTACATTTTTAATCCTTGTTCCTAAAACAAGACACCTTTATATATCCAACATGCTGACCTCAAGGGCATTGTCGTTGATAAATTCTCTTCGGGGCTCTACCTGCTCTCCCATGAGAACGGTAAAAATTTCATCGGTTTCAACAGCGTCCTCAACCTTTACTTGTAACAGCGTCCTTTTGTCTGGATTCATTGTGGTTTCCCATAGTTGGTTTGGATTCATCTCTCCAAGACCTTTATATCGTTGAATGCCAAGCCCCTTTTTTCCTTCATTAATAAAATAGGAAAGTAATTGCTCTTTATCATCAATATGTACAACGTCTTTTTCATCTTCTTTGTTGAAAATAAAAAATGGTGGTTTATCGTTTTTCGATATATTTTTGTTTAATACCAGACCTTTTTGAAAATCGTTTGAATAAACAAG
>JAOUGB010000244.1 GCA_029857875.1 Desulfobacteraceae bacterium
ACTTCAGACGAGACAATACTGATTTGTTCCAGCTTTTCGGAAACAAGATCCTGAGCATTTTTGACCTGATTTTCAATTTCAGAGACAGCCTTGTTGTATTTGGCGACTTCTTCGTCAACATCAGATTCTTCACCCAAAAGCTGTTCCTGTTCCAGTCGAACAATTTCAAGATGCCTAATGGCGTTTTTAAGATCTTCGGATGCTTTATAAAGCGCCTTTTCAGCCTCGACTTCGTTATGTTTGGCCTTGTTTTCCGATTCCCGGAGCTTTTGCAGGTTGCTTTCAATATTTCTAACTTCAGATTCCAGTTCTTTTTGATACTCTCGATCCGAATGAAGTCTTTGATCTAATTTAACGATGTTGTCCTCAATATCTTTGATTTCCTGTTTTTTTGCAAGGATGCCTGATAAATTGTCTTTACTGCCGCCCACCATAATACCTTGATGAGAAATTAAGTCACCGTTTTGGGAAACAACGGTTTGTAATTTGCCGTTGCTGTTGAAAACGTCTATGGCTTCTTTAATATCGGTGGTAACGACAACATACCCTAAGAGGGCTTCTGCGATCGGTTCAAATCCTGGTTTTACGGCAACATGGTTTAAAAGATATTTTGGGTGATCCGGTTGATGATTTGGGCTCGATTTCATATTTTTGACAGATGTAACCGGAATAAAACCGCTGCGTCCTGCGCCGGATTTCTGAAGATAATCGATGGAGCCCACAGCAGTCTCTTGATTTTCAACAAGGATGTATTGCAAGGATTCCCCAAGGACGGCTTCCACCGCAGTCCCATAGGCAGGTTCCGGTTCAAGGATATCCGCCATAAGCCCCAAAATACCGTCGCCCACCTCTTTTTGCGGACTGCCGGGTGACACGTCTTTTTTGAGAGCCTGACTTTTTTTCATTACCGCCCGGACGCCATCTTTGTACCACTCGAAGTTGCCTTCCATTTTCTTTAGTTGGGTATAAGATGATTTGGCTTTGTTTCGTTCAAGATCGAGGGTTTGAACCTGCCTGACCTGTTCTCCCAGGGCAATATTTTTTTCGTGGAGTTGTTTTTGGATGATGTCGATGCGATTTTTCAGATCATCAATTTCTGTTTTGTATGAACTCAGATGTTCTTTGGCGTTGTTGTTTCTGTCTTTTAGTTCGGAAACCTTTCGGCGTGTTGTAAGTTCTTCCTCATCTATCCTTTTGAGTCGTCTTTTCAGGCTTTCCTTGTTGTTCGAGGCGTTTTGATAGATGTTTTTATATTGAGCTTCCCGGGCGACAAGGTCCATCAAGTTTGCTTTACAGGTCTCAAGCTCTTGATTTAGTGCAGAGAGTTCATCTTTTATATTTTGTGAAGCTGATAGCTCTTTGTCGAGGGTCGATCTTACGGATGCTATCTCAGCTTGAATGCTTATATTCTTGTTTTCACCCCCTTGAACTTCGGCCGTTAAATCCCTGTTTTTTTCTTCAAGGTTTTTGCGGGTGGATTCGAGTTCAACAAATTCGTATGTAAGCCTTTCAACATCTTTGAAAAGATGGGCCTTGTCGTTTTCCATCCGGTCTATATTTCGCTGTGTTTCAAATATGAAGGATTTTTGATCTGAAATTTCCTGATTTTTTGCAGCGCGATCGAACTTGATTTTTTCAAGCGCTGCATCCAGCTTTTTCAACCGGGTTGAATGTTCAATATCTGTATTATTTAGATCTTTTAGCAGTGCATCGGCTTCATCAATTTCACGTGTATATTCATCATAATGATGAAGTGAAAGACATATATCGAGTTTCCTGATGCGTTTTTGATATTTTTTATAACGTTCAGCCTTTCTTGCCTGGCGTTTAAGACCCGCCATCTGTCGTTTTATTTCCGAGATGATGTCACTGATGCGCATGATATTCTCGTTCGTGGCTCTGACTTTACCCAGCGCTTCTTTTTTACGTGACTTATATCTCGTAACTCCCGCAGCCTCCTCAATTAGAATCCTTCTTTCTTCCGGTCCGGCATCCGTAATCGCGCCGATGCTTCCTTGCTGAATGACGGCATAGGATTTCGTGCCCATACCACAACCCAGAAAAATATTATGTACGTCCTTTAGCCGACAGGGCTGCTTGTTAATGAAATAGCCGCTTTCTCCGGAACGGTAAAGCCGGCGGGTCAACATGATTTCGGTAAAGTCTTTAAGTTCTTCGGGTGCCGTGCCGTTGTCGTTGGCAAGTGTGAGGGAAACCTCGGCCATATTCAATGCCGGTTTTCCGTTCGAGCCCGCAAAAATGACGTCTTCCATGGATTTTCCGCGGAGCTGTTTGACACTTTGCTCCCCCATAACCCATTTTATTGCATCGATAATATTGCTTTTGCCACAGCCATTGGGACCCACAACCGCAGAAATACCTGGAGGAAATTGAATACTGGCTTTGTCAACAAAGGATTTAAATCCGTTTATTTCCAGTTTTTTTAGTTTCATGCAATTAACTCTCCTGTTATTTCTTTCTGCTCACTCCCTAAACTTGTATGACACATAATCTTAAAATAGATATCAGGGATCCTTTTGTTTGTAAAGGGAAAAACACAATGGAGGGTGTAATTTTAATTATCTGAATACAATATGTGGTGGAATTGAGGCTTCTCTATGTTTTTCTTTGATTTGTCAGTTCTTTTTATCTTATTAGAATGTTTTCCTAAATGAGTGTTAAAAAATGAAAATATCTATAACAATTTAAATTTATTGAGAATATATTATTTAAACAGCAACTTGATACTGTAACGGTTTGAAAAAAAGATTATTTATGGAACAGTTTAAGTGTCCATCCATAAATGGTCTTTTTGTCCAATCTCTGCGTTATGCTCAAAAAATAATCCTCGGAATATTACATATATGCCTGTGGTTATTTTTTTCGCATGCCTTGATCTTGAACAAAAATCTTCAGTTATGGATGGACACTCACTAAAATAATTTTCCGATTCCTGATGGAATTAATAGGCTCAAACTGTTATGTTTGCAAGAAAAATTTAAATTCGCTCAATAAATTCTGTGTCCGAACCGAAAATTCGCATTATTACCGGAGCGTGTTACCGTGTATCGCTTAATAAAAAAATACTGGTTTCTCATCGGTCTTCTTCTTGTTTTTGTTGTGACCGTGGCGGATACCAGCGAGACGGTCTCGAGCATTGGGAGATGGCTAAAAATGCATCGGGGGCCGGATGCAGTTATTGTCCTGATCTTCTTTTTTTCCGGTTTGATATTGGATGCCCGGCAGATAAAATCGGGCATAATGGATGCAAAGGGCATCATTGCCGCCCTGATCATCATTTTTCTGGTTGCACCGGTCATCGGTGCGCTGTTCGGAGCCATTCCGATAGATACAGGGGTTGTAATAGGGATTTTTCTCGTTGCCGTTATGCCTACGACATTGAGCAGCGGTGTTGTGATGACCGGCGCGGCCGGCGGCAATATTGCACAGGCGTTGGTCATCACCATACTGGCCAATGGGCTTGCCGTTTTTACCATACCGGTGGTACTTTCTTTATTGTTAAATTTGGTTGGAGGATCAACGGTCGTTGTCATTGACAAGCCGGCCATCATGATCAAGCTCGGGTTTTATGTTCTTTTACCGCTTTGTTTCGGATTAACAATAAAACTTTTGGCAAAATCGTTAATGGATCGATTTGTTTATCGGCTGCAAATGCTGAACCAGTTGTTAGTGCTGGCCATCGTCTGGATGGCCATGTCCCAAGCAAGGGATGCGATCGTTAGCGGTGGCGCATCAATGGGAATCATTTTTCTGTTAGTTTTTAGCTTCCACGGTATACTACTGGCCGCAGCCGGCATTTTTACCGGATTTTTAAAGCTTGGCAAGGGCCGCCGGGAAAGCGTTATTTTCATGGGCGGACAAAAAACCCTGCCCCTTTCAATAATTTTGCAGGTTTCTCTTTTTCCGCAATACGGACTGGCCCTTGTCGTTTGTGTGCTGCATCATTTAATCCATCTTTTGATGGACGGGTATCTGGTGGGAAAACTAAAATAATCGTGAGAGTTTAGCTTTTTGAAACAAATCGATGTTAAAGGAGCTTCAGATAGGATTAAATTTTCTGCCCCTTCTATTCCTAAATGAAATTGATCTCAAATCATAGGCCGGGCCTTTGCAAGCCAAAGAATGGTAGGATTATTCGTGACGCAACGC
Organism: Desulfobacteraceae bacterium; assembly: GCA_029857875.1. GTDB lineage: Bacteria > Desulfobacterota > Desulfobacteria > Desulfobacterales > UBA11574 > UBA11574. Next base: position 4,171 of record JAOUGB010000244.1, read on the forward strand.
TTCAATCGGGTCCAGCTGCCCCGCCTGTCTGGCCGGGAAGTAGCCGAAGATGACGCCCACAGCTGCGGAAAACAGGAAGGCGATAGCGACAATCCCCGGATCAAAAACAAAGGGAACAGCAAGGATGCGCGCGCCTATCGCGGCCGCCACTACCCCGAGGATAATGCCGATCAGCCCCCCAAAGGAAGACAGCACTACGGCTTCGACCAGAAACTGCATCAACACATCCCGTTCTAAGGCGCCGATGGCAAGCCGGATGCCGATCTCCCGGGTTCTTTCGGTAACCGATACCAGCATGATATTCATGATTCCGATTCCCCCGACCAAGAGGCTTACCGCCGCAACTGCACCCAGCAGTCCGGTAAGTACACGGGTCGTTCCGGTCATCGTGCTGACAAGTTCTTGCATATCTCTGACATAAAAATCGTCCTCTTTGCCCATGGCAATGCGGCGACGCTCACGCATCAGCCTTTCGATATCCTGTTCGACTTTGCTGGTGGAAACGCCATCTTCTGCTGAAACATAAATTCTACTCACATCTGTATTCCCGGCGATGCGCCGCTGGATCGTGCGCAATGGGATAAGCACAAAGTCGTCCTGATCTGTTCCAAAGCTGGACTGCCCCTTGGATTCGAGCACGCCGATCACCTGGCATGAAAGCTTTTCCAGGCGAATCGTGTTGCCTAAAGGGTTCTGACCCCCAAAGAGCTCTTTT
>JAOUGB010000243.1 GCA_029857875.1 Desulfobacteraceae bacterium
AATTCGAGATGATGCCGTCAACTCTCAAAGAAACATACTTTTCCATATTTTTTCGGTCATCAACGGTCCAGACAAACACCTTTGAACCCCCTTGTTGAATGCTTTGAATAAAAGTCTTGCGTGCGATCGGGTAATGCACAGCCACACCGTCCAGAAATCCCGGCAGCAAGCCGGGCAAGATGCATAACATTGCGTTTTGAAGATTTTGTTTGATGGTTTGCCGTTTGGAAATAGAAACAATCAAAATGAGTGGTAATTGAAACCCTCTTTTGTGCAGTTGAAGGAGCAGGTTGTAATTTGAACTGGATATAAAACTTCCTTCCAAAAGGGATGACGCTTTCAATGTTTCCAAAAGACTATCTATGCTTGTGCAGCGTTTGAGTTCAATATCCACGGGTATGGAACGGGTCGCTTCAAGACAGTCGGAGAGTAAGGGCGCACGATCATCATGTGAAATTAGGGATTGAACCTGAGAATATGTCAAACTATTCCATGGCGGCGCATTATGGTTTAGACTATCATCATGACAAACGATAAAATGGCCGTCCCAAGTTTCATGAACGTCCATTTCAATCATTTCAACTTCTTCATCCACCGCGGCTTTTAACGCAGGGATGGTATTTTCAATGTGTCGGTCACTGAATCCCCGATGTGATATGATTTTTGGAAAATGATCGATGCCGTCCACAATGATACTCCAAGGGATTCTTATATGTTATAAAAAAACCGGATTACAGCTCATAAGGTGTCAGGCTTTCAAAACCATGGTCGGTGACCAGAATGGTTTGTTCAAACTGAGCGGAAAGCGACTTGTCTTTTGTAACGGCTGTCCACTTATCTTCGAGTATGACGAGCTCTTTTTTCCCCAGATTGATCATCGGTTCTATGGTGAAAACCATGCCGGGAATCAGAGGGACTCCTTCTCCTCGAATACCATAATGGGGGACCTGGGGCGGCTCGTGAAATTCAAACCCAACACCATGCCCTACAAATTCTCTGACCACCGAGCATCCATGTTTTTCGGCATATTTTTGAATGGCCCACCCAATATCTCCAGTGGTATTGCCGGGTTTGACCATCGCTATCCCTTTTGACAGGCTCTTCTTAGCAACATGAACGATTTTCTTGGCGTCGGACCCGGGTGTGCCCACGAAAAAGGTTTTGTTGACGTCTGCATAGTAACCGTTAAGAATCGGCGTTACGTCGATGTTGACAATATCTCCGTCATTTAAAACCCTTTCCCCGGGAATGCCGTGACAAATCACTTCGTTTACGGAGACACAGACACTTTTGGGGAATCCCCGGTAGTTTAAGGGTGCAGAAATTGCACCGTGTTTCAGCGTGAATTCGTGCACCAGCGTATTAATTTCATCGGTGATAAGTCCCGGCTTGATTTCAGACTCGACCAAGTCGAGGGTATCCAGGGCCAGGCGACCGGCCTGTTTAATGCCTTCAATATCAGCCGCCTGTTTGATACGAATTCTGTATTTTTTGGCATATTCCGCCTTTAGTTTTTCCGGGTCCGGTTCTCTTTTACCCATACAGCATTTCTTGTATTTAAGACCGCTTCCGCAAGGGCAAGGGGCGTTTCGTCCGCCATTAAAATTTTTTTTCTTCATTTTTTTCTCGATTCAAACAATTAGATTTTTTAAGCGAATAAAGTATCGATCCAAATTGATCGATATCGCATTTTTTACGACTTATCGATAATCCTCTCTGATGGGATAAAATACATCGATGACCCGGCTTCGGGTCAGGGACTTTCCGGAATGAACGGCATGCGGCGGAATAATAACGACGGAGCCGGGACCGAGCCGCTTGCTTTCGCTGTCCACGGTCAGTTCAAACTCACCTTCAAGAATGTTTGTAACCTGTTCATGCGGATGGGAATGTTCCGGCAATTGGGCTCCTGCTTCGATACTCCAGTAAGAAAATGTCATGTTTTCTGAATGCACGAAACGAACTTTAAATCCGGAGACAAGTTCTTTTTCTTCTATTTCGTCAAGATGTAAGTATTGCATTGTTCTTTTTAACCTCTTTAGATAAGTTCAATATTGATATATGCGATTAAAGTTGATGTCAATTTATTACCTGAATCTTACTTTAAGTTGGATTCGAAATCATTTGCCATATAAATTATAATACACTTTTTCATATTGCAGGTCTTCCTTTGGGTGGGGGGATTTTTTCTCTGCCGGATATCCGATGGCAATCATCGATTCTACGTTTAAGTTTTTCGGAATATTTAACAATTCGCGAATGTAATCTTCTGCTGCTTTTGTCCGGTCATGCATTCTTTTTCTGATCTGAATCCAGCAACTTCCAAGTTCCATGGATTCTGCTGCCAGGTGAATATATATCGAAGCGATGGAAGCGTCCTCAATCCACACATCACATTTTTCAGGATCCGCACAAACAACAATCCCCAAAGACGCATCTTTTAAAAATGATGCACCGTGAGGCTTGGCTTTTGAGAGCTTTTCGAGTAAAACACGGTCGGTAACCACAACGAACTCCCAGGGATTAAATCCCCTTGACGAAGGCGCTCGAAGGGCTGCTTCGATAAGCCTGTCGATTTTCTCGGGTTCGACGGGTTTATCCAGGTATCGACGAATGCTTCTGCGTTTTTGAACCAGGGATAAAAACATATTAGATTCCTCCTTGATTTATAATTCAAGTAATGGCGCAACTATGATAAAGAATTGAATTGTAAAGTCAATTCGAAATTTTTGCAAGGACGCTAACGATTCATAATGAAAATATTGCTGATATATCCGTACTGGCTTGAAAAACGGGCCGACATCCAAGATGTGATCGTTCCTCCCATCGGCATGTATTACATCGGTTCTGTCTTAAAAGAGAACCATTACGATGTGGAAATATTGAACTGGTGCAGGATGAATGAAACACCCGAAGCCATCGAAAAAGTTCTGCTTGAAAAGAAACCGGATATCATCGGTTTTTCTATCTTGCAGGCTAACCGATGGGGTGGCATCCAAATTGCCAGGATTGCAAAACAGATCCATCCCAAAGTAAAAATTGTTTTTGGCGGGGTAACACCGACCTTTTTATGGAAACACTTTTTAAGCCATTTTCCGGAAATCGATTTTGTGGTTATCGGTGAAGGCGAATATACGTTTTTAAATCTCGTAAAATTTTTAGAAAATAATAAGGAACATCACATAGAAGACATTCGAGGCATTGCCTTCAGAAAAGACGGCAACGTTGTCCGAACAGCACCTGCCGAGCCGATTCATCATATAGATGCGCTGCCGGTTCCGGCGAAATATTTTGAATACCAGCATCTGTCCCTGACCCGTGGCTGCCCGGGTAAATGCAGGTTTTGTGGATCGCCAAAATTTTGGGGTCCTAAAGTTCGATTTCATTCCGTGGAATATTTTGTCAATGAACTCGAGCGTCTATACAAAAAGGGCATCAACTTTTTCTATTTCTCCGATGATACCTTCAGCATTGACAAAAATCGGGTGATCGAAATCTGCAAAAAAATACTGGAAAAAAAGCTGAACATCACATGGGTGGCCATATCCCGCGTAAACTATATGAGTGAAGACATCCTTTGCTGGATGAGAAAGGCCGGCTGCATTCAGATCAGCTACGGTGTGGAGAGCGGCTCAAAAAAAATCAGAAATCTTTTGAACAAGAAAATTACGAACGATGAAATTGAAAAAGCATTTGCCATGACATTAAAATACGGCATTTTGCCCCGCGCCTATTTTATATATGGATGTCCTGGAGAGACACGCCGGACCATTTTCGAAACCATTGATCTTATCAAAAAGATCAAACCGCTGGTCATCCATTTTTTTGTTCTTTCGCTGTTTCCCGGAACTCGCCTGTACGAGGAATATAAGAAAAAAATGAAGGTCACCGATGATATCTGGCTAAACCAAATTGAAGACATCAAGTATTTTGAAACCGATCCCAAATTATCCCGAGAAGATGTCCTCTTGTTTGGGAAGACATTGCGAACCCGATATCATGAGCTGATTCCTGAAATTGTGGATGCTATTAAACTTGTCGATAATAAGGAATTTTATCCCCTGCATGCTGATTTTTGCTCCAGACTCGGGATGACCTTTGATCACGGGGATTACGCCAGCAATGACGCAATCTTGGGAAAAGAAAGAATTGCTGAAAAATTATACATAAAGGCATTAACATATCACCCGCATCCAAGTGCTTATCTTGGATTGGGCATATTGAATCAAAAGAAGAACGCCTATCATGAATCCATTAAAATTCTATCAAAAGGTATTCAGTATTTTCCGGACAACGAGGAGCTCAATATGTGTCTTGGTGTAAGCCACATGAATATAGGGGATTTTAAAAAGGCGTTGTCGTTTTTTTTAAAATTTCAACATTCAAAACAGGCACTGGGATTGATCGTCAATTGTTACCGTGCATTGAATGACGTTGAAAAAGCATCGACCTATCAAAAAAAACTTGAGCCTAAGGTCTAACAAACACAACAGGGGCGTTGATAATCAGTTAGACTTATTAATTCTGATTGTAGTTGAGCGCCTTTGTAATGGCTGATGTTGAAGTGCCGAGCTTATAAGTGAAATTCGTTGTGTACTTGCGGCTTGAATTTGCCAAATTATGTTTTCAGATAAAAACCCAAATCTTTTTCATAAAATTTTATTTCAGTGTAATGTGCGCCGACAATGCGATCCTTTATCCATATAACCTTTACTAATTTGCGGATCTCTTTTCTCAGTGGGTTGTCGAGTTTAAATTTCACTTCCAATGTATCATCTGTCGAAATTTGATGTGGTTTGAGACTTTCAAACCGAATCCCAGTCAGTGAAAGTTCCCGAATGATGATTTCCCCTTTTTTTCCTTTTTCCTTGGCAATGTATTCTCC
>JAOUGB010000245.1 GCA_029857875.1 Desulfobacteraceae bacterium
CCCTATACGTTCAACCGTCGGATCGGTGAAGGTATCAGTGTCTTCAACCCGGGCGATAAGCCCTTGAAGCAGGACATTTATAAGAATGACATACTCCAGAGCCGAATCAATCATCTTTTAAAAGACAGTAACCAGGTTAAATATTATTTCTCACGATATGCAAAAACCAACAATGGCATCTATGCCCTTATGGATATAAAAAACTATAACAAAGATCGTTTGATCGAGCTCCACAACATCATCAGCGAGGGTGTTCATAAAGTCGGAGATATTGAGGAAAACGTCAATTCCCTTTTTCTGGCGCTGATGAACCCCGAAGATAAATCAAAGTTGATAGATTTCCAGTCGTTTTCAGACCGCATCGAATCCATTACGATTCCCTATGTTTTGGATTTGAATACGGAAGTTGAGATTTACCGCAATATTTTTGGCAAACATATCGATGATAACTTTCTACCCAGGGTCCTTCACAATTTTGCCAGGGTTATTATCTCATCACGGCTGAATACCAAATCAGAAGCACTGTTGGAATGGATCGGCGATACGGATAAATACAGCCTATACTGTGATGAGAATCTGCAACTGCTCAAGATGGAAATTTACACCGGATATATACCCCCATGGCTTTCGGAAGAAGATCAAAAAAAATTCACGGCAAAACGACGTCGGAAAATCATAGCTGAATCGGAAACTGAAGGGGCCCATGGCTTTTCCGGTCGGGATTCAATTAAAATATTTAATGAGTTTTATTCCACTTATGCCAGAGAAGATAAGTTGATCAACATGTCAACTCTGAACAAATTTTTTACAAAATACCACAATGAACTGAACACATCCATACCCAAAGGTTTTTTGGACTCTTTGCTGCGGATGTACAACTACACGATTTTGCAGGAAGTTAAAGAGTCACTCTATCTTTACAATGATGAACAAATTTCAAGGGACATACAAAATTATCTGTTTTCCATCAATTTTGAAATCGGGTCTGATGAAACATGCAGCTTTACCGGAGAAAAAATAAAAATTACCGAGGAGTTTTATGAGGCCATTGAAAGTTACCTGCTGGGGCCGAAGGCAGACAAAAACAAACGTGTTGCTTTTCGAAAAAACACCCAAAATGAATATGCATCCAAAACCTTAACCCAAGAAATCATGCTTGAGGGGAAATCGATTACGGACACAGCGCTGTATCAGTCATTACACGAACGATATGTATATCACCTCAAGGAAAAGGTGCTGGACCCCTTTTTGGAAAACGAAAATTTCCGTCGCGCCATAAAAGATTACAACAATAAAGCCTTCAAGGCTTATGATAAAAGGATTCGAGGCGAGGTTGAATATTTAATAAACAATCTGTGCAAAAAGTGTCTTTACACCGAGCAAGGTGCAAAGGAAGTCTGTATGTACGTTATCGACATGGATCTTGCTAAAAAGTTTTCGAATCCTTAAAATTGCTTTTGAAATGACTGCCCCCGAAAACATACTACAGTTTTTATTCCCCTTTATCTGCGGATTCGTTTAAAAAGCCATTGACTTTCATCAACTGCTTTGTATCAAATAGATGATGCAACACGATAAACATCCTTCGTGGCAACACGGCCATGGGTTCGGACAAGACCAAAAACGCCCGGGTGAGGTTCGCACTATCATTGTCATTGGCATTACCGGGATCATGATGGTTGTCGAAATCGCAGCCGGTATCCTCTTTGGTTCTATGGCCTTGCTGGCCGACGGCCTGCACATGGCCTCTCATGCGGTGGCGCTCAGTATCAATGTGTTTGCTTATATTTACGCCCGGCGTCACGCCCATGACGAGCGATACACCTTCGGAACCGGAAAGGTCAATGCGCTGGGCGGCTTTACCGGGGCAATTCTGCTTGCATTTTTTGCGCTGATTATGGCGTGGGAAAGCATTAAGCGATTCGTCTATCCCGTGGAGATCGCGTTCAACCAGGCGATCTTCGTGGCAGTCCTCGGATTGATCGTCAATGGTGCTTCTGTGTTCATTTTGGATTCCCGGTACGATCATCCGCATCATGAACGAGGCGATCACAACCATCACCACGACCATAATCTGAGAGCCGCTTATCTCCATGTCCTGGCGGATGCCCTCACGTCACTTTTAGCGATTTTTGCGCTCTTGACGGCCAAATACCTCGGGTTCATCTGGATGGATCCCTTCATGGGAATTGTGGGTGCGGTATTGGTATCCCGTTGGTCTCTCGGGCTGATACATGATACCAGCGGTGTTTTGCTGGACAAACGAGGTCCCGAAGAAATCAGAGCAACGATAAAAAAATGTATCGAAAATGATGAAGGCATCCGGATTTCCGATTTACACCTTTGGTCAGTTGGGCCGAATATCTATGCCGCCATCATTACGGTTGTCACCAATGATCCGAAACCGGCCGAACACTACAAGCAGTTAATTCCATCTGACCTCAACCTGGTGCATGTGACCGTAGAGGTTCAACAGTACTCAAGGAACTGAATTCTGGTATCGCGTGGTCATACGTTCACGACTTCGAAAGATACTCAAAAGATTTCATCCGGATTGTCATCGTCGGATAGATGTGCGAAGGGATTTTCATACATCGGACACTGGCGGTTTGATGAAAGAACGGCCCAAGTTTCTGAAAGCAAATGAGGATTTCATGAAGGTATTTCCTTCACTCAACAACCTTTGGTAAAGTTGGAAGCCTGTGCATTAAGCCGCTTAAAGCGGTTATAAAATCATACAGTACCACAAAGCATCCATTTTGAAACCAGCTTTCAGTGCTTTTACTCTTAGTCTAAAAGTGTCAATACGTTAGCAACAATTTCTTGATTAAATTCCCCAAACTTCAGAGCCAGATCCAAATATCATCTCTCATTGTCAACATGGGTTCTATCTTTCTTATATCATTTGGGTTTTAACAACCATAGAAGAACAATCCGGATCATCTTAAGTTGGCACATATATTGCTTTAAAAGATTGTTTCACTCCCTTCAAAGAGCTTTCGTTTTTACAACACGTAAAACTGAAATCTTAAGCGTAAATTTCCCTAAAATAATGTGTAATATACAAAATCATTTTGGATATGAAGCAGTTACAAAAGAGAAAACAATCTATAAATTTGAAATCAATTTTGCTGTTCCTTTTTATATTTTTTTGTTTCGTATCGTCACTTCATGCAATGGACATTTCCCTGCAATGGACGCCTAACAGTGAGCCGGACGTGGCCGGCTACAAAGTCTATTATCGAGAGCAGAGTCAATCCTATAATTACAACGCCCCATATTGGGAAACAATAGAACCCAAGTGTACCATTTATGATATGGATATAGAAAAAACGTATTATTTTGTTGTAAGAGCTTTTGATAACGATGGATTTACAAGTGATAATTCCAACGAGGTGATGCTTAGAGAAGGGACGCCTATAAATAGCGTTGACAATGAGGTTGGTAGTGGCGGCGGCGGTGGTGGCTGTTTCATCGCAACGGCTGCATACGGATCGTTATTGGAGCCGCATGTTAGAATACTGTGTAAATTCCGAGACCAATATCTGCTGACCAATGGCCCTGGAAAAACTTTTGTGAAGTATTATTACAAATATTCACCACCTCTAGCAGATTTCATTTCTGAAAATGACGGCTTGAGGGCGGTGGTCTGTGTTTTTCTTTTACCGCTTGTGGGATTGAGCTGGATGATTTTGAAGCTTGACGCGGGTTCTACAATGTTGCTCATACTGCTTATTGGCATGGGTTTGGTCTATCTTGCACGGTGGATAAAGAATAATCGGCATAGCAGCTTAGATGAAATTCAAATTAGAGGTTAATGTTTAATGGTTGAAATATTAAAGGAATTATTCAATGGCAACCCAGAAAAATCGAACATCGAGGTAAATGATATATGCTCGGACTGCAAAAGTGATGTAATCATTAAAATAACACACACAGCAGGAGGATTTGGATTGCAGGGTGGTGCTTTATTTAAGAGTTCCACCGGCGGTTATTATGCTAAGTGTCCTGATTGCTATAAAGTTAATGCCATGATCGTTAATTGATATGATTGTTATAACAGTTTGAACCCGTTTGTCAGTTTCGTGAATTCTGACTCCGAAATTTCGTTCCAGGGAGCAATGGGATCGAACTGAATAAAAGATTTTGTATTCGGTGAAAATACTTTTCCGCCGGTAATCCTTGGTGTTTTCATGAGGTATTTATAGTTTTTTCCTAAATCCAGAATTAAATCCAGGTCGTCATTTTCTTCCAAAAGCTCTACCAGCAGCATGTTTTGGACAAGGCCGCTGCCTTTTAACCGTTTTTTACCGTCCCTTCCGGTATACACCTCGATAGACGTTTTTTCGAGCAGAGCAGCGGTATTGTCATCCGCCACTAAAAAAGCTCGTTCCACCAGATACGTTGCGTTTTCAAAATGAATCCAGTCACTCATCATTATTCTCTTTTCTGATGGTTTTCAGCAGGATATTTACATCCAGGCAAAGTGCAAACACCTTCACTCAACTTCAATTTCACAGCTTTTATTCAGATGAGCGGAAAAGAAATATATTGAAGCAAGTAACGCCGGAACAGCCAATAAGAAACCAAAAAGCGGAAGAACCGTGATACCGCTCAACATAAAACCTGCTGCGACAAAAAGAAAAAATAACCCGAGACCTGCTTTTGATATCCGTTCAACGATGCATATATTTTTCATAAGGTCACCTCATTAATCAACCTTTTTTACGTTATCATTCAAAATAGTTTAAAACTGACACCGTTTTTAATCAACGTTGTCTTTAAAAACGGTAAGACTTGTATAAAGAAAGTCAAGGAAATATTTCACGCAACTATCGCAGTGGTTGGATTTATGTTACTATTAAAAAAATTAAGATCAGCG
>JAOUGB010000246.1 GCA_029857875.1 Desulfobacteraceae bacterium
CTTACGGCAGTATTTCTATTATCGCTTTCAGCTCTGTCTTTTGAAATACTCCTTGTCAGGGTTTTTTCCATCAGCCAGTGGAACCATCTGTCTTTCATGGTCATCAGCATCACTCTTTTTGGATTTGCCGCCGGCGGCACCTTTTTAAATATCATCGATACCCGTAAAAAAGGCTGGGAAAAACATCTTTCCTCCTTTGAAAATATCCATATTTTCACCATCCTTTTTACCCTTTCCGCCATTATTTCATTTATTGTTTTGAATCGAATTCCTTTGGATTACTTTAGGCTGCCGTTGGAACCTATCCAAGCCCTTTATCTTTTAACAGCCTATCTTCTTCTGGCGCTGCCCTTTTTTTTCACCGGCCTTGTTGTGTCCATTGCTTATGCTTTTATGCCCGAAAAAACCGGTTTCGTGTATTTCGCGAGCATGGGAGGTTCGGCATCCGGAGCAATCATTCCGGTTATGCTTCTTCCTTTTCTCTGTGAAGGAAAACTTATCATTCTTTCAGCACTCATTCCTTTGGCAGTGATTTTTTTAAAGCACCCAGGTTATAACCAGAATCGTATTCAGACAAGAAAACTTTTTCACCCTAAAAAAAGATACTTTCACTTAATCAGTCTTTGCATCATTATCATTGCAGGCATACTAATTATTAAAGGCGGCAACACCATTATTCAGGTGAAACCCTCCCCATACAAGAACCTCAGCCAGATCCTTCTGTTTCCCCACACCCGAATCACCGAAACCATAAACAGTATACGCGGCAGATTCGAGGATATTGAAAGCCCTCATCTCCGATTTGCACGGGGATTAAGCCTAAAATACAAAGGCATGCTTCCCAGCCAGACGGCCACGTTCAAAGATGGAGACAATCCTTTATTCCTTTATCAATTAAAATCGAAAAACGACGCGCAATTCTCCAAGTTCACGCTCCCATACATTGGATACCTTCTTGTGCCACATCCAAATGACATTCTTGTGATTCAGCATGGCGGCGGATCAGCCATTCCATGCGCATTAGCATCCGGTGCAGACAACATCACCATTGTCGAGGAACAACCCCGGATCGCAAACCGTGTTCAGCAACACTATAAAATTCCGGTTATCAACCAAAATCCAAGAACATTATTAGCCCGATCCGACCGGAGATACGACATCATACACATAGAAAACTGGGGAACCTCTCTCCCTGGATCAGCGGCTCTGACCCAGGATTATTTTTTTACCCTTGAAAGTTTTACACAATATTTTCAACATCTTTCTAATAACGGTGTTTTCATTGTCTCACGTTTACTTTTACTGCCGCCGTCAGACGCGATTCGACTCTGGGCCACTGCATATGAAAGCTTGAGATCCCTTGAAATCAAAAATCCTGAAAAACACATTGCCGTTCTTCGCAATTGGAACACCTTTACCATGATCGTATCTGTACAACCTTTTAACGATACCACCGTGTTACAAGACGTTTCACGAGACCTAAATCTTGATATTGTTTACCTTCCCGGAATATCGAAGAAAAATGTCAACCGTTTTAACATTTTCGATGCCCCGTATCACTATATCGAGATCAACCGTCTTTCAGAAGCGTACCGTTTAAGAACAGAAAAAACATATTTTGAAAACTACCCCATGGATGTCTTTCCTCAGACGGATAACCGTCCCTTCCCTTACCGGTTTTTGAAGTGGTCCCGACTGAAAGCGCTTTATAAAATGACAGGGAGCAGGTTTTATTCTTTATTCATGTCCGGCGAAATTGTCGTTTCCGTTGTTTTAATAGAAGCATTAGTGATATCCATTCTTTTATTGATTCTTCCCTTTTTTACCACCTTAAAAGAAACTCGAAGATTCTACTTCTCCCACATGCTCTACTTTTTTGCCGTGGGTTCAGGTTTTATGTTCATTGAACTCTTTTTTATAAAAGAATACATTTTTATTTTCGGCGATCCGGTGATCAGTTTAACCGTCGTTATTACAGGACTCCTTGTGTTTTCCGCATTCGGCGGCTATTGGTCACAGCGAATCAGTGCCAAAAACTTTCGTATCGCAATCGCTGCACTTATCGTGATTCTTATATGTATGTTCTTCATTTTTAATCCCATTATGCATAGCATCATACAGGTCAACCAATTTTTGCGTTACACCCTGTCACTGTTACTTCTCATACCGCCGGGATTCTTAATAGGACTCCCCTTCCCTCTCGGCATGCGATATATTTTGAATCTTCCTTCCCAGCGAGCGTACGCCTGGACGATAAATGGATGCGCATCGGTTCTGGCATCCATCGCATCTGCACAAATCGCGCTGGGTTTGGGTATTCCCGCAATCATGATCTTTGCAATTTCAGCCTACTTTCTGGCATTCATCACACTTTGTTTCAAAAGAATTTGACACTTAGGCTTGATAACCCTATGTTTTTCGAGCTGTTTTCCAGGATTCATCCGGATTAGATGACCGGAAAAAAACGAGTTTGTCATGGAAATTTTAAAAATAAAAAAAATCAAACAAAACCCCATGTACCGCTATCTGATGGTGTTAACCATCAGTTCAACAATAGGACTCCAGGCATGGCGAACGTTGTTCGACAATTTTGCCGTTAGAGTTGTTGGTCTGAACGGTGATCATGTAGGGATCATTCAGTCGGTCAGAGAAATTCCGGGTTTTTTGGCTTTGCTTGCGGTGTTTGTCATCATGCTCATTAAAGAGCATCGCCTGTCGGCGCTGTCCGTTCTGATTTTGGGAATCGGATTGGCGGCCACCGGGCTTTTTCCTTCATTCGGCGGTCTTCTGGTAACCACCCTGATCATGAGTTTCGGGTTTCATTATTTTGAAACCACCAATCAATCGTTGACCCTTCAATATTTTGACAAAAACACGTCTCCATGGGTATTCGGCAAACTTCGGGGACTTTCTGCGGCGTCGAACATCGGCATCGGCATCTTTATCTATCTGGTCGCCTCTTTTCTAAATTTCACCCAATTGTATCTGCTCATCGGAGGATTGATTGCCGCTGCAGGAATATGGGGATTTTTTCAAAACCCTGTGGATCAAAACCTTGTTCCTCAGCGAAAAAAAATGATCTTTCGCAAAAAGTACTGGCTTTTTTATTTTCTCACCTTTATGGCCGGAGCCAGACGCCAGATTTTTATCGCATTTGCCGTTTTTTTGCTGGTAAAAAAGTTTCATTTTACGGTTCAGGAAGTTACCATCCTTTTTGTCATCAACAATATGATCAACTATTTTATCAGTCCGCTCATCGGCAGGTCGATCATTCGGTTCGGTGAAAGGGCCGTGCTTTCTTGTGAATACTTCAGCCTGATATTTATTTTTCTTGCTTATGCCTTCGTACAGTCAAAATGGATTGTGGCGGTGCTTTATATACTGGACCATATTTTTTTCAATTTTGCCATTGCCATTCGCACCTATTTTCAAAAGGTGGGGGACCCGAAGGATATCGCCCCGAGCATGGCGGTAGGATTCACCATCAATCACATCGCAGCCGTGGTCCTTCCTGCTGTCGGGGGATTGTTGTGGATCATCGATTACCGTATTCCATTTATCTTCGGCGCATTTTTAAGTATGATTTCCCTGATTGCCGTGCAGCGAATCAGAGTGAAATAACCTTGAACCGTTAAAGGTAACCTGACAATTTTCCCTTTTTGTGTTATTCTTTTAGTGTAATTTTTTAAAAATATATCAATTCAGTTGTTTGAAAAATATATCGCATTCAGATAATCCGGTTTTTAACGACTCAGTCGGTTATCTGTAGTTCAAAACGAAACGCTTCACTAAAATGTAAAAACCTTAAGAATGAAATATCTACTGATCATTATCGGATTGATTTATGCCTTGAGTCCATATGACATTCTTCCTGATTTTCTCATAGGCTGGGGCTGGATCGACGACATCATCTTTTTATACATTCTGTGGCGGGTTTTTAAAACTTTAGGCCAGAAACCACCCGATTTCCAAAACTTTTATCATCAAAGCCGCCGTTCGTCCCAACACAACAAAGGATCATCTCAAAAAGACACCCAAGGAACTAACCGTTTCCAAGAAGGGAATGCGTCAAAAGATCCTTACGCGGTGTTGAATGTTCCAAAAGATGCATCACAGGAAGAAATAAAGAAGGCCTACAGGGAGCTGGCCAATAAATATCACCCGGACAAGGTGCATCACCTGGGTGATGAATTCAGAGAACTTGCAGAAAAGCGTTTTAAGGAAATAGAGGAAGCCTATCGGGAATTGGTTCCCAAATAATGGGATAAAGGAAGGGAGTGCGTGGGCAAAAAAGAAAAAAAAGAATTTGTGGTGCCCAAAGAAAAGGCCGTATTTTGGCTGGACGCTTACGGGCGATGGCACAATAAACATGGCGTATTTGAGCACAAAAAAATCATCGACTACTTTCATTCCTCGATTCGAAAGGATGCCGGTGGATATCATCTCTTGCAAAAACACAACGACCACACCATAGAAAAGGTTTATTTTAAATACGAAGATACCGCCCTGTTTGTGTTTGACGTCAAACTACAAGATGATTCCGACAAGATCCAACTGATCCTGAATACGAAAGACGAAATTCCCCTGACCCCGGAGAATCTTTTCGTTCAAAACGATAATCTGTATATGGAGCACGCCGGCCATCGGATCAAATTTATCGACCGGGCGATGTTAAAACTGGCCCATCGATTGAAATTCGATCAGCATCGATATGGCCTCGAATTAAGCAGCAAAACCTATGATATCCCTTTTCGCAACAGTTGAATTTTTGTAGGGTTTGAGCCCTTACTGTGAAAACCTATCAAGAGACACTCGTTTGATGTCAC
The DNA here is from genome assembly GCA_029857875.1 of Desulfobacteraceae bacterium. Lineage (GTDB taxonomy): Bacteria > Desulfobacterota > Desulfobacteria > Desulfobacterales > UBA11574 > UBA11574. Next base: position 4,827 of record JAOUGB010000246.1, read on the forward strand.
AAAAATTCAAGGGATAAAAATTAATAGCAAAGAGCAGCAAGTTCAGCT
>JAOUGB010000247.1 GCA_029857875.1 Desulfobacteraceae bacterium
TGCCGGCGCAAAATATCGGGGAGAATTTGAAGATCGTTTGAAAGCGGTCCTCAAAGAGGTTGAAAAAGCAGAAGGGGAGGTCATTCTTTTTATTGATGAACTGCACACCCTTGTGGGTGCAGGCGCCAGTGAAGGCGCCATGGACGCATCCAACATGCTCAAGCCTGCCCTTGCACGGGGCACTTTGCGGTGTGTGGGGGCCACCACAATAAACGAATATCGAAAATACATTGAAAAAGACGCGGCCCTTGAAAGACGTTTTCAGCCGGTGATGGTGCTCGAACCCACCGTGGAAGATACCATATCGATTCTTCGGGGTCTCAAGGAAAAGTATGAAGTCCATCACGGTGTTCGGATCAAAGACTCGGCCATCGTTTCTGCGGCAACCCTTTCCCACCGCTATATCTCCGACCGCTTTCTGCCGGATAAGGCCATTGATCTCATCGATGAGTGCGCGTCAAAGCTCAGGATCGAAATCGACAGTATGCCCGTTGAAATCGATGAAATTCAGCGCAAGATCACCCAGGCTGAAATCGAACGGGAAGCTTTAAAAAAGGAATCGGATGCTGCATCCAAAGAGCGCCTGGCCAAACTGGAGTCGGAAATCGGCAACATGAAGGATGACATTCTTGAAATGAAAGTTCACTGGCAGAATGAAAAGGATCTCATCCAAACCATAAGAACCATCAAAGAGCAGCAGGAGCAGCTTGGTATCGAAGAACAGCAGGCGCAAAGGGAAGGGGATCTGGCAAAGGTCGCGGAGATTCGATACGGGAAATCTTCAGACCTAAAAGCCCGGTTGAACGAGGCCAACGAGAAACTGGCGCAACTTCAAAAAAAGAGCAAAATGCTCAAAGAAGAGGTGGATGCCGAAGACATCGCAGAAGTTCTTTCCAGATGGACAGGTATCCCGGTCAGCAAAATGCTTGAGGGCGAGAGAGAAAAACTGGTCCATATGGAAGATCGCCTTGAGGACAGGGTGATAGGGCAGAATGAAGCCATCGTAGCGGTTTCCAATGCGGTTCGCCGGGCCCGTTCAGGCTTGCAGGATCCAAACCGACCCATCGGATCATTTATTTTCATGGGACCCACCGGTGTCGGAAAGACAGAACTGGCAAAAGCATTGGCGGAATTTATTTTTGACAGCGACCAGGCCATGGTCCGGATCGACATGTCGGAATATATGGAAAAGCATGCGGTTTCAAGGTTGATCGGCGCGCCTCCCGGATATGTGGGGTATGAAGAAGGGGGATATCTGACAGAAGCGGTTCGGAGGCGGCCCTATTCCGTGGTGCTGTTTGATGAAATCGAAAAAGCACATCCCGAGGTGTTCAATGTCCTGCTTCAGATTTTAGATGACGGGCGCATGACCGACGGTCATGGACGGACAGTGGATTTTAAAAATACCATCATCATCATGACGTCCAATGTCGGGAGCCGGTGGATTCAGGAAATTGGCGCATCCAGCCGGGAAGAAATGGAAGATCGGGTGACCGAGGCCCTTCGGGCGAGTTTCAAACCCGAATTTTTAAACCGGATCGATGAGATCATCATCTTTCATAATCTAACTCAGGAGCAGATTGGCGCTATCGTGGATATCCAAATGAAACGGCTGGAATCCAGGCTGGCCGAAATGAACATGGTGCTGACACTCTCCGACGATGCCCGGGCATTCCTATCTGAAAAAGGATTCGACCAGATATACGGTGCCCGTCCGTTAAAACGGGCCATTCAGAAATACATCGAAAATCCGCTGTCCATGGAGATCCTGCAAGGGAATATTTCAGAAGGAACAAAACTAAGGGCCGATATTGAAGGGGACCGGATTGTGTTTATTCCCTCTGAGTAAGTTTTTCGCCCGCCAGCCATCGGTAGGGTCTCCAGTAAATATCACGCAGCCACTGTGTTGCATTCCGACTTTTTTCTTCCATACTGGAGAAGAGGGAGTAAAGGGTGGGTACAACGATCAGCGTCAAAAACGTTGCCACCATAAGCCCGAAAATCACCACAATAGCCATGGACCGCCACCACTGGCTCGACTCACTCACCCAGGAAATCGCCAGATGACGGAAGTCAAAGGAAACGCCGGTAACCATGGGGACGAGCCCCAGGATCGTGGTAATTGCGGTGAGCACTACCGGTCTGAGCCGGGTAGCGCCGGCGCTGATCACCGCCTCTTTTATGGCCAACCCCCGTTCTCGAAGTTTATTGATGTAGTCAATAAGAACGATGGCGTTGTTGACCACCACGCCGGCAAGAGATATGACACCAACGCCGGTCATGATAATGCCAAACGGCTGCTTAAATAAGGCAAGGCCTAAAAAAGCGCCCCCCAGGGAAAGGATGACCGATGTCATGATGATAAAGGGCTGAGACACGGAGTTGAACTGGCTGACCAAAATTAAAAAGATAAGGAAACAGGCCACCACAAAGGCTTTACTCAAGAAATCCTCGGACTCTTGCTGAAACTCGTTTTCTCCTGTAAACCGAATGGTATAACCAGGGGGGAGGGGAAACTGTTTCAACAGCATTTCAGCTTCGGCCCGGGCCACCGGACCGGGAATTTTGGATTCGTCAACATTGGCTTTGACCGTCACCACCCGCTCATTGTTGATGCGGACGATATCGCCGATACTGCCGCTGTATTCCACCGTGGCCAGGGTTGACAACGGAACCATCTCGCTATTTGGCGTAGGAATCATCAGCTCTCTGAGCACGTCGGTGACCCGGCGATTTTCCTCCGGCAACTGCACGGTGATGTCATAATCTTCGTCACCCTCACGAAACGATGAGACGTCAAGACCGTTGTATGCTGTTTTCAATGCAAAACCGATCATGTCCGTGGTCAGCCCGAACAGTGCCGCTTTCTGCCGATCCACGACGACCTTGACTGAAGGCGTGCCTTCCACAAAGTCATCTCGAATATCTTTAACGTGGGGTATCCGGGAAATGACGGCCCGAATCTCTTTGGCCATGTTCCCCAGCATTTGAAAATCATTACCGGCAATTTCGATATTGATGGGCGCGCCGGTGGGCGGACCCTCTTCCTGAACAGCTACGGTTATTCGGCCGCCTGGAATATTTTTCACCCGTTCACGAATCACATCCACGGTATCCGACGACGATGTCTTGCGATCCTCCATTTCCAGAAACCGAATTCCAACATGGTTGGGGGAATTGGCGTCAAAGATGGAATTAGCAGATGAAGTGACGGCTTTGATGTAGATATTCTCGATATTCTCGAGGTCACTGGGCCCGGAAAAAATTTCACCGTTGGCTTTTTCATGCGTCTTTGGCGACAATGCCTTAAGATACCGGCTATTGCTTTCGGCCATCGAGTCGAACAGTTTTTCTTCTGGAACTCCGGCAACTGTCATCTCGATACGCCGCATGATCCGATCGATGTAGTCGATATCCGCACCTTCTGGAACGTCTACGTTGACGTACATGGATTTGGGTTGAATGTCCGGGAAAAATTCCACTGGTTTTTCAATGCCCACTGCCAGCATCCATGTTTGGAACAAAAGAATCAATATGGCAAAGGAAAATCCCGCCACAATAAGCGGTCGACGCAAAGAAAAGGCAAGCACTGCGGAATAGAATTTGAGAATTTTGCCTTTGATCTCGATGGGTTTTTCGCCGGCTGCCTCGATCTCTTCAGCACTTATTGCCATGGGTTGGTTGTCATTTTTTTTAATTTTCATGAAAAACGAAGCCAGTGCCGGATTGATCACCATCGCCACAAACAAACTGGAAGAAAGCGTGACGATGAGGGTCAGCGGCAGATAGCTCATAAACTCGCCCATGATTCCGGGCCAGAAAAGCATGGGTGAAAAGGCGCCCAATGTCGTCAGGGTGGAACCGATCACCGGGTAGGCCACCTCGGAGGTCGCCTTTTTGGCCGCTTCGATTCGCGGGACACCCTGTTCCATGTAACGGTAAATGTTTTCGATGATCACTATGGCATTGTCGACCAGCATTCCCAGGGCCAGGGTCAGGGAAAAAAGCACCACCATGTTCAGGGTAATTCCCAGAATATGAAGCACGATAAAGGAAAGCAGCATGGAAAAGGGGATGGCAAGACTGACCAAAAATGCGTTTCGCAACCCTAAGGCAAAAAAGAGAACCACCACCACCAAGATAAGACCGGAAAGGATGTTGTTCTCAAGATCGGCCACCATGAGTCTGATGTCTTTTGCCTTGTCCATGACTTTGACAATTTCGGTATTGCTGGGCCAGGTTGGCTGTTGTTTTGCGATCAGTTGGTCGATTTTATTGGTGATTTTAATGATGTTTTCACCGGAACGCTTCTTGACCGCAATGTTCACGGCAGATCGTCCGTCCAATCGGGACCTGCTGGTCTCTTCCTTAAAGCCGTCCACCACCCTGGCCAGGTCCTTTAAGTAAATGGGCTGGCCGTTATGGGTACCCATGACCAGGCCATAGATTTCAGCGGGTGTGCGAAATTCGCCGGGCACCCGCAATTGAAAGCGTCCTTGGCCCAGACGAATGGCACCACCCGAAGTGTTCTGGTTTTCGCTGTACAGGATTTGCTGGAAGGTGGGAATAGACATCCCGTAATAGGCGAGTTTTTCAGGAAAAACTTCCACTCTGATTTCCCGTTCCAACCCGCCGGTGACTTCTGCTTCGAGCACGCCGGGAATGGCTTCGATGTCGTCTTTGAGATCGTCGGCGATTTTTTTGAGGGTGGCCAGCCCGCAGGTGCCGCTCATGGAAAAGACCACGATGGGCAGCTCGGAAAAATTCACTTCAAAGACCGAAGGATCATCCTCCAGGTCCGTGGGAAGTTCGCCTTTGGCCTCGTCCACTTTGTCTTTCACATCCTGCAGGGCTTTGTCGATATCGGTGCCG